>CAMCIE010000246.1 GCA_945874815.1 uncultured Bacteroidales bacterium | reverse complement strand
TGACCCATGCTCAGGCCGGCAAGATTGGCAAAGGCAAGAAGATTGTTGCAGAACTCACTGTTCACAACAAGTTCGCTTCTTCAGAGCGTCCTGCTGCGATTACTTTCCACTTCGAGGTTAACTTCTCTCTCCCTGAGCCTGAGGTAAAAGCTGTGGAGAAGGCTCTCTTCTGGAAAGACGGTGTTCTCCAGGCAAATGTCAACAGGCCTAACTCTACTACAGACGTTGCTGATAACTGCTGGTTCAACACGCCTATCCAGTATCAGCCTTGGGAAGAGCTTTCAGTCAAGAACTTGCCATGCAAAGAGACTCCTGCCTTCAGGATTGTAAAAGTCATTGCAAATGGTGTACAATTTGGACCAACGAATGCTCCAGGCGTTAAACTCAGTACTTACAACAATGAGGTTTCTATCGCCCTTGCAAAGACAGACTTCGTAAAGAATGCTCTCAATAGCGAGAAGGGTCTTCAGGCTGTAGTTGAGTGGTATGCAAAATCTGCGAGCGGTGATGAGTTCAGTCTCCACACCTTCACTGTAAACTTCATTCGTCCTCTCAACTTCTCTCTCCCTGAGGGACTCGAGGTGACTGATGCTACTACAGGTGGTGACGTTATCGACTTCAACGATCCAGCAATGCTCACCGACTGGAGAAATGAGTTGGTTTACGCTCCAAGCAGCGAGTTCGAGACCAGAGTCAACAAATACTGGGTAAAAGTATGTGGAGAGAACCACGGTTATTATATTCCTACATATACCGTAGAGGTTGAACCTGCCAAGTACATACCTGTAACTGAGGAAATTGAGATTGCTGCAGGCGAGACAGTATTCACTGCTTCTTTCCAGCTCTACGAGAATGCTGAGCTCATCGCCTGGTATAAAGAGCATGGTGACAGGAACAGATACTTTGATTGGGATGAACTCAAGTATGTATATCGTCCAGAAGGAACTTGGGTAAAGGCTGCAGTCGTTACCGGACAGGGCCAGTCTGAAAATGAGGCTGAGAAGGTTGCCCGCGCTAAAGTCAACCAGAAGAACTCCCACTATCTTGACGGCCGCACTTCTTGTGGAATGGATTACAAGTATCTTGGTTGCAAGTCTGAGACCTCCGAGGGTACCAAGATTACTGTCGTAGTTGATTACGAGTACATCCCTGCCAAGGTCGAGACTCGTGGCGGAGAGTGGAAGACCTCTCCATGCAGCGAGAAGCCTGAAAGCACTGACTATCCACTTGGCACTACAATCGGATGCTACCAGTTGTTCGGAAACGAATATCTCGAATCAGTCAAAGTTGAGGGTCAGTATTGGGAATTCTACGGTCCTATCAGTGCAGTAGCTCTTGATCTTTCCAACAATTACAAGAATGTCAAGACCAACTTGCCAGATGGAAAACTTCCTTCAGGTGCTGTCCTCCAGCAGGATGGAACAACTCTCAGGTATGAGAACGTATTGAGCCCTATCCAGCACTCTTACGAAATCTACATCCCTGCTACCATCACCTATGGTTGGGGTAAACTCACTGACACTCTTGTCATCAAAGTAAACCCTGTGGCTACTATCGCTCAGTAGTATCATTCTAATATTTTGGGTGGTTGAGAAGACATTTAATGCCATTCTTCAGCCACCCTTTTTTTTAAAATTTAGTCATTTATGAAAAAGTTATTGTCTATAATTGCCGCTTTCGCTGTAGCCGCCTTCATTACGGATGCTTCAGCGCAGAAGCGTGAAAAAGATGAGTTCAATCCTCATTGGTTCATGCAGGTTCAGGGTGGTGTTGGACACACCGTTGGTGAGACTTCTTTCGGTGACCTCCTTTCTCCTGCGTTCGCAGTGTATGGAGGATACAGCTTCAATCCTGTATTCGGACTTCGCCTCGGCGTTTCCGGTCTCCAGGGCAAGGCTTATGTGCCAAGTAACAAGGCTCTTAACCAGAGTCCGTTCGACTTCAAGTGGAACTACATGCAGGTTAACGCCGATGCAGTTCTCGACCTCTGCAATATCTTCTCGACATTCCGTGCTGACCGTGTCCTCAATCCTTACCTCTTTGCTGGTTTCGGTGCGAGCTTCGGATTCAACCAGGATGACAAGGTTGCAGCAAACTTCGACCGTTTCGCAGATCCTGACTTTGTTTGGACAGACAGCAAGTTCTTCCCTGCAGGCCGTTTCGGTCTCGGTCTCGACATCAGGCTCTCAAAGGTCGTTTACTTCAACCTCGAAGTCAATACGAACATTCTTTCCAACAAGTTCAACTGCAAGTCCAGCAACAACGTAGACTGGCAGAGCAACCTCCTTGCAGGTCTTACTTTCCACTTCGGCGGAAAGGGCCACAAGCCAGCTCCTGTAGCTGCTCCTGCACCTGCTCCTGCTCCTGCTCCGGAACCGGCACCTGCTCCAAAACCAGAGCCGAAACCGGAACCAAAACCGGAACCGGCTCCGGCACCAGCCCCTCAGTTCAAGGGAGCTTCCTGCAACGTTCTCTTCCCTATCGGCAAGTGGTCCATCAATGCTGAAGAGATGGCCAAGATAGAGAACTTCGTGGCAGAGGTTAAGGCTGCTGACGCACCTGTTGTAATCGAAATTTCAGGCTATGCCGACAAGAACACCGGTACTTCAAAGCGCAACATGTTCCTCTCCGAGAAACGTGCTGAAGTAGTGAAGGCTACTCTTGTCAACCTTGGAATCAGCGAAAGCAGGATCCAGACCAAGTTCTACGGCTCTGAGGTGAATCCGTTCCAGACTCCTGCCGAGAACCGTGTTGCAGTCTGTGTTGCTTCTTGCGAGTAAAACACACAACCTCCCTTCCGGACTTCTTCCGGAAGGAAATTACAATAATGATTTACTTTCTGTACCGCCCCTGTCGCGAGATATGGGCGGTTTGCTTTTTATATTTTATTGTAATATACATTTGATTTCGACTGGTCGGATTTTCCGGCTCTGTCATGGACAGAAGGCCCTCTTCTGCTGATTGACATACTTGCATTTTGAGAGAAAATGAGTAATTTTGCATAAATAAATTATGAGAATCTGAGGTAATATTAAAAATTTTATATTGAGAATATGAAGAAAATGGAGTTTCTTTTCCAAAGGAAATTATACGATAGGATGCTGCAATGGAAGCAAGAAGAGCAGGG
>CAMCIE010000245.1 GCA_945874815.1 uncultured Bacteroidales bacterium | reverse complement strand
CATAATTCTGGCTTGTCCACTTTGTACTTGCTCCTTCTTGATAGTCAAGTTTGGTCCAGCCTGCCATACCACCGTCAACCATAGCCTTGATTGCAGCCCTGTCTGCAGCACCGTCGCTTCCGCTGAGCCCTTCGAAACTGTTGCTTACCCATACTTCAAGAGCTCCGGCTTCACCGTACCTTGCCTGATAATCAATCTTCATATCAGCCTCCTTCACAGCCTCCATAGGCACTTCATACCTGTCCTTGAATTTGTACTGATGACCGATTTCACCGCTGTAGAACACGATATTGTCCACGGAACCTTCGAAATTGAAACGAACAGGTTCACCTGCTATGAAAGTATTCTCCTTGTCGGTAGAAACTGTGTAGTCAATTTCATAGACCACATTCTGCGTGCAGGCTGCGGCAAGAGCCGCAACTGCACCTATCATTGTAATTTTCTTCATTTTCCCAATCATGATTAATTACCTCCACAATTCGTTCTGAACCAGTTCCTTGTTAACACCAAGCTCGATAGCCGGAATAGGCAGAAGCACATGCATAGGCTTGATATAACCTCCCATGTTGGCAGCTCTTGATGCTTTTGCACTCTTGCTCCATCTTTCATCTGCTGCCCATTCAGTGTATTTGTTCATCTCTTTCACATAGATTCCCCAACGGATGAGGTCGAAGCGGCGGAGGGACTCGAAGCAAAGCTCCCTTCCTCTTTCGTTACGCACCAGTTCGCGGAAACTGTCCTTGTCGTATGAACCCATTGGAAGAGTAGAGATGCCTGCTCTGTCACGCACCATCTTGACGCAGTCGTAAGCCTGGGCAGACACACCTGAAAGCTCATTTGATGCCTCGGCATACATCAGAAGCACATCCGAGTAGCGGAGAATAGGGTAGTTGATTGTGGTATAGAGCAGTTTCGATGTCTTAAGTCCTTCATACTGAATCTCCCTGCGGAATTTTCCACAGTTGCGGATTGCCTGGGCTGCAGTCGGGTCGTTGGTGGTTGAGACGTTGTTATAGATATAAGGAGTCTTGTCAATACCTGCCACAGCTTTGCCGGTTGTTTCTCCATAAGGAGGCTGCTGGGCGTTTCCGGCATAGTTGTAAGGAGGAAGGTTCCACTCCTGACGCTTGTCAGTGATGGTTGGAAGAGCGTTTTCATCTTCAGTCCTGTCGGTCTGCCAGTAGAGATCCCAGAGTTTGAGCGATCCGTCATACTGTCCGTAGGCATAGTTGCATTTGAACTCGCTGTATTTTGAAGATGCACTGTCACCGCTCTGGAGTCCTAGCAAATCTCCGATACGTCCGTTGGACCAGTTCTCTGCGCTTGAACGGTCTCCGAGGAACTCGGCCTCCCACATGGACTCGTGATATTCCGTATCGTATTCATCCTCAATCATGTTGATGAAGACTCTTGAATAATCCGGGTTCAGGCTGTGCTTGCCGCTGTCTATCACGGCTTTGGCATAATCGCGAGCCTTGGTAAGGAATTCTGCTTTGTCTCCTCCACTGACACTTTCTCCGGCAAGGAAAAGATAGACTCTGGCAAGAATACCCTGGACAGTGGTCCTAGTCACGCGTGAAGGCTGTTCGGTAACCTCCTCGGCAGCAAGATCCAGGCAAGCCTCCATTTCGGCTGCAGCCCATGTCAGGATATCATATTGCGGAGTTGCAGGACTCATGACCTCGTCCGGGGTCTTTACTGCCTTCGTCCTCAGAGGCACGTCTCCGAAAGACTGCGCAAGGAGGAAATGATAGTAAGCCCTGAGGAAACGGGCCTCATTGAAATACTTGCCTTCCTTGTCATAATCAGTCTCGACGACAGCTTCCATGAAGGCATTGGCATTGTTCACGCCCTGGTAGATGGCAGTCCAGATGTCATAGACCTGGCTTGTACTTGCATTGTGGCGGCAGTACTGGAGATAGTTGGTACTTACGTCCCTGTTGAAATAGCAGAGGTCATCGACGTTGGCGTACATGAGCGAGTAGAAGTTGCCATAGAACTGCTCCTTTCCTATGGCACCATAGACTCCGGCAAGGCCATATTTCACTTCTGCCTCCGAATTGTAGAAAGTGTCGGAGCAGATTACCTGCGGTTCCACATCGAAGAAACTGCATGAAAAGAGTGAGGTTACAGCCGCCGCACCGATAAGAAATCTGTATATGTTTCTCATAATTTCAGCGATTTAGAAAGTGAATGAAAGACCTGCGGTAAGGCCGAAGGCACGTGGATAGGCTGACCAGTCGAAGCCCGGAGTAAGGACAGAGTTCCTTGTAGATACTTCAGGGTCAGGTCCTGAATAATTGGTCAGGCAGAAAACATTGTCTGCTGAAACATAGACCCTCATTGTGTCGAAATGCATCTTTCTCAAGGCTTTTCTTGGAAGAGTATAGCCTACAGAGATATTTCTGAGCCTGAGGAATGAGCCGTCTTCAACAACTCTTGAAGAGTACTCGAAGATACCGTTTGCTCCGACGCGAGGAATGTCGCTGTTCGGATTGGCCTCAGTCCACCTTCCGGTATATGTCTTCCACTGGTTTGTGTTGACAACGTTTCCGTTTTCGAAGTAAAGCCTGTTTGCATTGAGGATGTCATTACCGTAGCTCCATGCGAATGCAAGGTTCACGTCAAATCCGTAGAAATTGAATCCTGTGCTGAAGCCACCTGTGTGCAGAGGCTGACCGCAGCCGATGACCGTACGGTCGTTGTCGTCCACGATGCCGTCGCCGTTGATATCCCTGTATTTAGGGTCTCCCGGACGTACGGCCGATTTTCCTACGGTAGCAAGATACGGTACTCCGTCCTTGAGAGATGTGCCGGAATTGAAGTCATCTGCCTTGTAAGTTCCTTCATATATATAACCATACATAAGTCCGGAAGGCTTGCCGACCTGGGTGATGTAGGCATATTGACCGTTGAACCTCTGGTCCCATGAAATCTTGCTCAAAAGTGAGTACTGGTCATTGGTAAGGGCAGTAACCTTGTTGCGGTTGAAGGCGATGTTGAAATTGATATTCCACTGGAAGTTCTTCTTCTGGACAGGAATCAGGTCGAGGGTGAACTCGGCTCCCTGGTTCTGCATTGAACCGATGTTCATCATCGTTGAGGTATAGCCAGAAGATGAAGGAATCGTAGCCT
>CAMCIE010000244.1 GCA_945874815.1 uncultured Bacteroidales bacterium | reverse complement strand
ACTCTGTCATTTTGCTTGACGAGATCGAAAAGGCGCATCCGGATGTGTTCAACATCCTGCTTCAGGTGCTTGATGACGGCCGTCTTACCGACAACAAAGGCCGTACGGTGGATTTCAAGAACACCATCCTCATCATGACATCCAATGTGGGTGCCGACATCATCCAGGGCTTCATGGAGAATCTTCCGTCAGAAGGTCCGCAGAGGGAATCCCAGCTGAGGGACTGCCGCTCGCAGGTTCTTGAGGTACTCAAGAGAACGGTCCGTCCAGAATTCCTTAACAGGATTGATGAAGTGATTATGTTCGAGCCGCTCAGCCAGACCGACATTCGTGACATCCTCAGGATGCAGATGGCAGACCTTCAGAGCAAGCTGTCTGAAAACGGAGTCACCATAGAGTTCACGCAAGAATTCGAGGACTACATGAGCACGAAAGGCTATGAACCGGCATACGGTGCAAGACCTATCAAGCGACTGATGCAGAAAGAGTTGGTAAACCTTCTCGCCAAAAGCATCCTAGACGGCACAGTCCGCCGCGACTCAACAATTCTTGTCGATGTGAAAGAAGGACATATTGTAGTTCGGAGCAAATAACTTATATTTGGGGCATGAAAAAGAACATGCCCTATTTTTTGCTCCTTTTGTTGTCTTTGATGATGAGCTGTCAAAGGCAGGATAAGGATGCTGTTTTACCCAAGCGGGAAAGCCATACCGTGACAGAGATACTTCCCAACAGTTCCGTTTCCTGTTTCGAGGAAGATGATATGGGGTATATATGGATGGGACTCTCACGCGGACTTGTCAGATATGACGGACATTCATTCCACCATTATTTGAATGACCGGGACAATCCCTATTCTCTCCCGTCCAACATAGTATTGTCAATATACAACGACAAGAAGGGAAACCTATGGGTGGGTACTGCTTCCGGACTAGCCCGTCTTAACGAAAGAGACGAGTTTGTTCCGGTTGAATTTGACCATAGCGAATACAGGTCGGTGAGCATAAAGTCTTTTTCAGAAACCTCGGATGGAAGGCTTTTCCTTTCAACCGGAGATATCATTCAGGAATATGACAAGAACCAGTCTTGTTTTGTAAGGCGGCTTTTCTTTGACAATGGAAAGGCTGCCTATGCTTTTTTCTTCGACCCGTCAGACCGACTTTGGTATCTGTCGCAGGGATGCGTCCATTGGAGGGAAACTCCTGATTCTCAACAGGAACATGTGTACGAAGATGCTGGCAAAGGGCTGGTAGGAATGATTCTGCTGCCAAATTCGGTGATTTGCACCTTCGGTCCTGATGGCTTCCATATATGGTCATCGGAATTGAATATGCCGCTTTATCATGGCCGCATTGCCCGTGAAGGGGAGTTCCATATGGAAGATGTTACGTCCATTCATCCAGGACATCAGACAACTTTCTATATAATCACACGCCAGAGCAGAGTATTTGTATTTGACTATGCTTCAGGAGAGTTGAATCAGGTCGATGCTCCTTACGGGACAAGAAATGTATATCCCGACAATGACGGAAACATCTGGTTCGGTACTGAAAAGAACGGCTTTTCCTGTGTCCCGTCCAATGTCCTGACCGAGGTGTCAGCTTCCAATACCATTTACTCATACAAGGGAGTATCTGTTGAGAGTCTCTCGAAAGTCAATGACGGACAGATTCTCGTGAATACTTCAGGCCATGGCGTGTACTTGTGCGATTTGGACAATGGTAAGATAAGCCGTCTTGCCTATGAAAGATTCACTCAATTGCCGCCACTTGCCGTTTTCATAGACAGCCATCAGCGACTGTGGGTAGCTACTTCCAACCGTTGCCATGTACTGGTGGAGAACGCAAGATATCCCCAGACCAATTCGGGAAGAATCGATGAGATAATCAATTATCATGAGTTGTATTCCTTCCCTACGAAGGAAGGAGAGATGTTTCTTGAAGATTCTTTCGGAAATGTCTGGTTGTCAACATTTTCCCATAATATTTATGTGCTTCCTTCCGGTGCATCAAAGATGCAGAGCGTAAGGCTGGACGTGAAATCCGGCTTTATGTACGTCCCCGAACTCCACCTTTCTTCTTCAGGTAAGGTCATGGTGCTTGCATTCCTTTATGGAATATTTGAAATTGACCCGCAGACATTTCAGGTAAGTTATGCATTTGACATCAAGTCAATGATAGATTTCAATTTCTACCCCACATGCATGCTGGAAGATGCCTCAGGAAACATCTGGCTTGGAACGAATTCAAACGGAGTCTTCAGGTTCGACCCGCAAAGGGGAGTGTTCAGAGCTATGGATGAAATTGCCTGCGAGAGCATTTTCACCCTCACGGAGTCTTCTGACGGTTCCATCTGGGCGGGAACAGCCAACGGACTGTATCAGTATAGCGACGGACAAGTGCTTCATTTTTCCAATAACGACAATATAATCGAGGGTGAACTGACGACACATGCCGCACTGCCCCTGAGAGATGGCTACATGCTTTTCGGCAGTTCTGGCGGTTTGTTTGTAGTTGACCCCGATATTGCTGAAATGCAGAGAGAGCCTAGACTTCATTTCGATGACCTCTTCTTGAACGGAATAATGGTGAACCCTGCCGAGGGCGGGATAATAGAAAAGAGCTTGAATCATCTTCCGGAAGTCAATCTGCCGAAAAATGCCGGTTCATTGAGAATAAGTTTCAGTAACCCTAATTTTGTAAAAGACAGACCATTGGATTATTGGTATATGCTGGAAGGTTATGACAAAGACTGGCAGAAAGTCCATGCAGGCAATATGGTGCATTACTCATATATCCCTGAGGGTAAATACACCCTTGTACTTCAGGCTCGAGACAGAAGGAGTGGCAAAGTCAGGAGTTCCATAAGTCAGGATATCAATGTGACCTCCCCTTTATTGACATCAAGGATTATGGTGACAGTCATCTATCCACTCCTGATAAGCCTGCTGTTCGTCCTGTCCTTGCTGACATATCTTCGCTACAGAAAGCAAAGGAACGAACAGAAGAGAATAATCCAGGAAAAGGAGAATGAAAAGAACCTGAACAAAATGAATGTTTCATTCTTCACCAATATGTCCCATGAGTTCAGGACACCTCTGACTCTGATTCTCGGACCCGTGGCGGAGATTACTGAAGAATTGGAGGACAC
>CAMCIE010000243.1 GCA_945874815.1 uncultured Bacteroidales bacterium | reverse complement strand
GGTTTCTCAAAGTCGCCCGCCTGTGCGTTCTTCCTGCTTTGTTCTATTTTAACGTCCATTTTAGAAAATGTAATCGATTACATCCTGTATTGTTTTCACGTACACAAATGTAAGACCTTTTACGTATATTTCCTTAATGTCCTCAATATCTTTTCTGTTTTCTTCAGAAATAAGGATGGTATTCACACCGGCCCTCTTTGCAGCCAGTATTTTTTCCTTGATTCCACCCACAGGCAGAACCCTTCCCCTGAGGGTCATCTCTCCTGTCATGGCGATGCCGCTCCTGACCGCCTGATTGCGGAATGCGGACACCATCGAGCTGACCATGGTTATGCCGGCAGATGGTCCGTCCTTCGGAACAGCTCCCTCCGGAACATGGACATGTATGTCCTTCGCTATGAAATCATCATAAGACATTCCGGTCAATTCCGGATGGGCCTTGATATATTGGTAGGCAATCGTCGCCGACTCTTTCATGACATCACCCAGGTTTCCGGTCATTGTCAGAACGCCCTTGCCCTTGCTCACCGAACTTTCAATAAAGAGGATTTCACCTCCCATCGATGTCCATGCAAGACCAGTGACCACTCCAGGAGCCTCATTGCCCTTCTGTTTGTCCTGGGCATGAACCGGCAGGCCAAGATATTCTTTAAGATGCTCCTTCCTGATTACGGCAGGGATTTCCTCTTCGAGGGCAATCTTCTTTGCTGTAACCCTTGCCACCTTGGCTATCTGTTTCTCCAGTCCCCTGACACCTGATTCGTGGGTATATTCGTCGATAATGGCAGTAAGTGCCGCCTTGTCGAATTTTAGCTGAGATTTTTCCAGGCCATGTTCCTGAATCTGCTTAGGCACGAGATAATGTTTGGCAATCTCATACTTTTCCTCAGCAAGATATCCGGTAACATTAATCATCTCCATACGGTCTTTCAATGCAGGCTGGATGGTGTCGGTATTGTTGGCAGTAGTGATGAACAGTACATCAGACAAATCGTAGTCTATGTCGAGATAATTGTCATGGAATGTAGTATTCTGCTCAGGGTCAAGCACTTCAAGCAGAGCTGAAGACGGATCGCCCTTGAAGTCGCTGCTCAGTTTGTCCACCTCATCCAGCACTATGACAGGATTGGATGTGCCGGCACGGTTGATACCGTTCAATATCCTTCCGGGAAGCGCTCCGACATAGGTCTTCCTGTGTCCCCTGATTTCAGACTCGTCATGGACGCCTCCAAGGGCAATCCTCACGTATTTTCTTCCCAAAGCCCTTGCAATTGACTTTCCGAGGCTCGTCTTGCCGACGCCCGGAGGGCCGTACAGACAAAGGATTGGAGATTTCATATTGCCCTTGAGCTTGAGCACGGCAAGATATTCAATTATCCTCTCCTTGACCTTGTCGAGTCCGTAATGATCCTCGTCCAGCACCTTCTGGGCATGCCTGAGGTTGAGATTGTCCTCCGATTCCTCACCCCATGGAAGGTCGAGCATGAACTGGATATAATTGTACTGTATGCTGTAATCAGGTGAGCTCGGATTGTACCTTTCCAGCTTTGACATTTCTTTTTCGAAGATTTCCTGAACGCTGGCAGGCCACAGTTTTTCTTCTGCACGCGCACGAAGGGCTGCAAATTCCTCCATGTCATCCATACCCAGTTCTTCCTGGATTGTCTTGAGCTGATTATTCAGATAATATTCCCTCTGCTGCTGGTCAATTTCAGTCTTGACTTTCTGGTTGATTTCCTGTTTGATTTTCTGGAGTTCCAGCTGAGTATCAAGCACTTTGAGAAGCTTCATAGCCCTTGTGCGCAGGTCTCCATATTGCAGGAGCTCAACCTTGTCCATGAAATTCTCCACCTCGATGGTAGTTGCAACAAAGTTTACAAGGAATTCAAAACTGTCGATGCTCTTGAGCGCAGATGCCGCCTCACGAGGAACGAATGAAGAGAAACGGATGATGGCAGCTGCCTTCTCCCTGAGTGACTCGGCAATCATCTTTGTCTTGATGTCGTTCTCAGGCGCATTGTCTGAAAGATACCTGACAGTTCCGATCATATATGGTTCATAGCCCACGATGGCATCGAGGGAGAATCGCTTAAAACCCTGGAGGATTGCAGTCATGGTACCGTCCGGCATTTCAAGAGTCTTAATGATCTTTGCCACGGTTCCATAGTTATATAAATCTTCCCTGTGCGGTTCCTCCACGCTCAGATCGTTCTGGGGAACTGCACCTATGAAACTATTGTTTTTCTCTGCGTCTTCAATAAGCCGGATTGATTTTTCCCTGCCTATGGTGATAGGATAGACAGCACCCGGGAAAAGCACAGCGTTTCTCAACGCAAGAATCGGCAATGTTTCCGGAAGCTGGGCCTCGTCCACTTTCATCATTGCATCCCCCTGCATAACAGGGATAATGCTCACTTCAGCCCCCGATGGAGACAAAATGTCATTCAACATGTCTTTCATATATAATATTGTATTAAAAAATGTTCATTTGCACCGGAGCCGGTCAGCCCTGTCTGCCAATTTGTCAGACTGATGGTTCTCCGAACTGCGAGCGCATATATTGTCAATCTCCATGCCACTGCATGACAAAGAGCAAAAATGCTGTCTCATAATGAGAAAGTATGCAAAATTATTGATTTTTGTTGGTTTATTGAAAAATTCATCATAATTTTGCAAAGATATATCGACAATAGGTTTTGATAAAATATTAATAATTATGACAAAGGCAGAAATAGTTAATGAGGTAGCAAAAGCTACAGGCATTGAGAAGACTACTGTTCTTCGTGTAGTGGAAGAGTTCATGGAGTGCGTAAAAGATTCCCTCAGCAAGGGCAATCCTGTTTACCTCCGCGGATTCGGAAGTTTCATCATCAAACACAGAGCAGAGAAAGCAGCTCGCAACATCACCAGGACTACAACCATGACAATTCCGGCTCACAACATTCCATCGTTCAAGCCAGCTAAGGTATTCGTCAATTCAGTAAAATAACAACATATTTAAATCATTATCATTATGCCAAACGGAAAGAAGCATAAAAGGCATAAGATGGCAACTCACAAACGTAAAAAACGTTTGCGCAAGAATAGACACAAGAAGAGAAAGTAATTTCTTGAAGTGTCTGCCATTTTAGCAGTCTGCTAAAAAGAGGCTGGCC
>CAMCIE010000242.1 GCA_945874815.1 uncultured Bacteroidales bacterium | reverse complement strand
ATTCCCTGGAAGTGCCAAGGTCTTCGACACAAAGACGGTAACGGCCCTTTGCAGGGGCAGTCCTGGTGTCGATGACAATGCTCGAGCTGCCATTCCCTTCCTCGGCCTCATAACGTTTGCCGTCCTCTGATTCAACCCATGCCTTTCCGGCAGGCTTGTCGTTCTTCATCTCCGAATCCGGAGTATTCAGTCCCATCATGTAGGAGAGGTTCACTTCGGTAAGCGCCCCTATCAGAATATTGCCCTCGATTACCAGACGTTTCTGAGTCTGAGGGGCATCCACTTCAAAAGGATAGACGCAGGACGGAGCGCAGCACATGGCCATCAGCGCAATAATCTTCAGATATTTATGAGTTCCCATCATGTCAGAATTTCAAATTGAAGTTAATATAAGGAATCTGGCAGGCAAATACGGAAAGTTTGTATGCCTTGATGTCGCTGCCTCCGTCAGTTGTATAATATATGGAGTAGGCATTCTTCCTTCCGGTCACATTGTAGCAGCCGAAAGTCATTGAGAAATGTGCCAGACGTTTGAGATTGTGGCTCGGTTCGATGATTACGGCAAGGTCCATCCTGAAATAGTCCGGAATCCTGTATGCGTTACGCTCCGAATAGGCAAGACGGTAGCCGCCGTCATAATAATACTTGCCCACAGGAATGGTGACAGGACGTCCCGTAGAATAATCCAAGTTGCAGGAGATGCTGAAGCGGTGTGTGAACTTGAAGTTTCCGAAGAATTTCAAGTCGTGTGGCTTGTCATGAGGCGCATTGTACCAGTTACCACCGTTGATTGTGGCAAGTCCTCTGTCCTGAGCCTCTTTCAGAAGCGAACGGGAGTAAGTGTAGCTGAGCCAGCCACTGAATTTGCCACCGGTCTTGCGTGCCATGATTTCGACTCCCCATGCTTTTCCAATGGTCCTGACGAGTTCATCCTCCAGATCCGGATTCATGGAAAGCACTGCTCCGGACTTGTAATCCAGACAGTTGTAGAAACGTTTGATGTAGCCTTCTGCAGACAGGTCAAGCATACCGTTCCATATAGTCCAATAGATTCCTCCGGCTCCCTGATAGCCCAGCTGCGGTTTCACCCTCGCATTGCAGAGCTGCCAGCTGTCCATCGGCGACATGGAAGTAGAATTGGAAATCAGGTGAATGTACTGGGTCATCGTGTTGGCACCTGCCTTTATGCTGAAATTATTGGCAGGAGAATATTTAGCAGACAGACGGAATTCAGGATAACACCAGAACTTTGCGGATTCTTCAATTGATGCGAAAGCACTCGCTCTGATTCCATAGTCGAGGGAGAATTTGTCTGTCGGTTTCCATTGGTCTGCAAACCAGACAGTCGGCTGGATTCCCTGCTGTATTTTGAGTTGTGCCGGGACGATCAGGGACTCACCTCCGACAGGTACCATGCATCCCGGATTCAGATTGTAGTAGAGCATATCCGCACCATAACTGAGGCAGTGTTTGTCGTTGACGACGGTCTTGAACGATGCCTTGATGCGTCCCTCCTGGATCATGGAGCTGAAACGTGATGCCCTGTATTCATTTCCAAACTCATCCATTATGTTCTGGTATCGGTCATAAACGCCTGTCAGGTCGAGGCTTGACTGTTCTGAGAAATTGTGACGCCAGGCCAGGGTAGCGCTGGCATTGCTGTAGCGGAAGGTGGTGTCTGTGCTGAATGAATAGCTGTCTCTGCTCCAATAGCCGTTGGCCTGAATGGAATTGCGTTCGCTGAATTTGTGGGAAATTCCGGCGCTGACGTCGCTGAAGGAGGCCTTACCTCCTGAATATGCACTGTTTTCAGGCAGGAGTTTCATCATCCAGTTGGAGTAGGTGGTGCGGCCTCCGAGCACGAAAGTGGTGTTTTCACTTCCCAGAGGTCCTTCCAGGGACAAACGGCTTGTGAGAAGTCCTATGCCCACCGAACCGCTGAATTTCTTGGAATTGCCGCTTCGTCCGTGAATGTCAAGCACGGATGAAAGACGTCCTCCAAGTTCGATCGGAATGCTGCTTTTATATAGGTCCGCAGTGCTGACTACATCGGTGTCGAATGCGGACATGATGCCGAACATGTGGCTCGGATTATATATGGTCGCTTCATTGAGGAGGATCAGGTTCTGGTCAACGGAGCCTCCGCGTACATTGAATCCGGTTGCCGCTTCACCCACGGTCTTTACGCCGGGAAGGGTCATCACCGCCCTTATCACATCCGACTCACCGAAGGCTGCCGGTATGGTTTTCATGAAGCTGGCATTGATTCTCTCGACTCCCATCGACGAGGTGATATGAAGGGACTGCCTGTCTGCCTGGACGGTTGCGCCCTGGAGCGAAAGCACCGTCTCCTTCATCATGACATCCAGTTCTCCGTCACCATAGACAAGTAGCTTGAGTTCCATCGGGTCAAGGGAATATCCACTGAGCGAGATATTGTTCTCTCCGACCGGCAGCGACAGACAGTAATAACCGTAATTGTCCGTAAGGACATAGGAATTGCCGCTTATGACGGCAACTCCCGGGATGGCTTCGCCGTTGGATATATTGCGGATATATCCCTTCACGAAACCGGAACCCTGTGTACGCTGCTTCATTTTGTCTCCGATTTCATACACTTTGTTCTGGAAACGGGCAATCAGTTCACGGTCATCGGCATAGTCGGGAATGACGTCCTGACTTGTGGCCTCATTGCTGAAATAGCCGGCAGGAAGGCCGCTTACCAGTCCGCTGCCCCTGAGCACGAACCATGCTCCGTCATATACTGAAACGGAATAGCCCTTGCTGCGGATTTCATTCATGGCTGCTTCAAAAAACCTCGAGGCAGGGGATTTTACTGTAAGGAGAGTCTTGTCTTCAGCATCCTTGCGGAAATACAGCTTGCCTTTGTCCAATGTCCTGAGGTAGTTGACAAGGGAATCTGTGCTTACCATTTTCAGCTCCACGACCGCTTCCTGTGCCGCCAGTGACAGAGGCAGCAAGATAAGTATCAATGCAATCAGCTTTTTCATTTCCCGCCCTCCAAATATGAAATAAGTCCGCTTACGTAATCAGGAAGGCTTACATCCGCAGCATTCAGACCCTGGGCTGATGCATCATGCTTCATTATTGATGCAAGGTGACGGTCGAACTGTTTGAGAAAACTTCTCCTGTTGAGAATCT
>CAMCIE010000241.1 GCA_945874815.1 uncultured Bacteroidales bacterium | reverse complement strand
TGCAAGCGGCTCAACCTTCAGGATTATAGTAAGTTATCACTTGCAAAACTTAGAGAGATAAATCAATATAAAATGGACAAGACAGTAATTACGGTTGTCGGAAAGGACACCACAGGCATCATTGCAAAGATCAGTACCTTTGTATTCGAGCACAATGCAAATATCCTCGATATTTCCCAGACCATCAGGATGGGCATCTTCAACATGATGATGATCGTCGATACTAAGGAGATTGACATTCCTTATGACGAATTCATCGACAGACTCAAAGGTATGTCCTCGGAAATCGGAGTCGATATCCGCTGCCAGAAAGAGAAGATTTTCGACATGATGCACAGAATCTGAAAACTGAACTTAACATACAGAATCTGAAATCATTATGATAAATATAGAAGAGGTCTTCGAGACCACCAACATGATCAGTCATGACAACCTTGATGTCAGGACTGTGACCATGGGTATCAGTCTGTTCGACTGCATAAGCACCGACCTTGATACCACTTGTGAAAACATCAGACAGAAATTGCTCAGGTGTGCCGGCAACCTTGCTTCCACGGCCGACACCATAGCCAGGGAATTCGGCGTCCCGATCATCAACAAACGCATTTCCATAACCCCGATTTCCCTTATCGGGGCATCATGCTGCCACACTCCGGAGGATTACGTGAAGATTTGCATAACTTTAGATAAAACAGCTAAGGAATTGGGAGTCAACTTCCTGGGAGGCTTCTCCGCCATCGTCTCAAAGGGCATTACCCCGAGCGACAGGCTTCTGATGGAGTCCCTTCCGGAGGCGCTTGCAGTGACGGACAATGTGTGCGCAAGCGTGAACGTCGGCTCAACCAAGAACGGAATCAACATGGATGCCGTGAAACTCATGGGAGAGATAATTAAAAAGACAGCATACAGAACCCGTGACAACGACTGCATGGGTTGCGCAAAGCTCGTGGTCCTGTGCAACGCTCCGGATGACAATCCGTTCATGGCAGGCTCCTTCCTCGGAGTCACCCAGCCTGACGTGGTCATCAATGTGGGTGTTTCCGGTCCGGGAGTGGTGAAAACCGCCATCGAGAAATGCAAGGGAAAATCCTTCCAGGTGCTTTGCGATACCATCAAGAAGACTGCGTTCAAGATTACCCGCGTGGGTCAGATGGTCGCTCAGGAGGCTGCAAAACGCCTTGGAGTCCAGTTCGGAATCATTGACCTGTCACTTGCGCCGACCCCGGCAATCGGAGACAGCGTCGCGGACATCATCGAAGGCATGGGTATCGAGAAATGCGGAGCTCCTGGCACTACTGCGGCCCTGGCCCTGCTCAATGACCAGGTGAAGAAGGGCGGCGTCATGGCCTCTTCTTATGTGGGCGGCCTCAGCGGTGCATTCATTCCGGTCAGCGAGGACGCGGGAATGATTGCCGCTGTAGAATGCGGAGCCCTCACGATTGAGAAACTGGAGGCGATGACATGTGTGTGCTCAGTTGGCCTTGACATGATTGCAATCCCAGGAAAGACTTCAGCAGCAACGATTTCCGGCATCATCGCCGACGAAGCTGCAATAGGAATGGTGAACCAGAAGACCACAGCGGTCCGCATACTTCCGGTCGAAGGAAAGGACGTTGGCGACAGCATCGAACTCGGAGGACTGCTCGGCAGGGCACCGGTGATGCCGGTGAACAGATATGGCTGCGAAGAGTTCATTTCCCGCGGAGGCAGCATCCCCGCTCCGATTCACAGTTTCAAGAACTAAGCGCCGGAGGGAATATGTATATAGGACTGATATCGGACACCCACGGAGTTTTTGATGCTCCATTCCGTGACTTCCTCGAGCCTGTTGACCAGATATGGCACGCCGGTGATTTCGGCGGGGGCCTTACCCTTGCCGCGGTCATTGCCCAGTTCAAGCCTCTGGTGGGGGTGGCGGGAAATTGCGACAATTTCAACCTCCGTTACGAGCATCCCATCCATCGTTTTTTCGAGTGCGAGGGAATGAAGATTCTTATGACCCACATCGGCGGCTATCCCGGGAAATACGACAGGAATGCACTGCAGCTGATTGACCGCTACCAGCCGGATATTTTCGTCTGCGGCCATTCGCATATCCTGAAAGTAGTCAGGGATGAGAAACGCAATATGCTGGTAATCAATCCGGGAGCTGCCGGTATTCAGGGCTTCCATCTGGTGAGGACGGCCCTCCGCTTCCATATCGACCAAGGCCGTATCCACGATATGGAGGTCTTTGAATTGGATAAATGATTTTTCGAAAATTGAAGCGCAGATAGTATGGCAAAGACAAAAACAGTGTGGTTCTGCAAGTCTTGCGGGAACGAAAGCCCGAAATGGATGGGAAGATGCCCGGCATGCGGGGAGTGGAATACGATGGTCGAAGAGACGGTGGCAACCGGGAAGGCGAGTCCCTCATCCCGGCTGGTCCAGGTCCCCGGAGCTTCACGCAAGCCTCTGCACCTGTCTGAGATTGATTCCTCGCAGGAAAGCCGTATCTCATTGGGCAATGGTGAGATGGACAGGATTCTCGGCGGCGGCCTCGTGGAAGGCTCGCTTGTGCTGATCGGAGGCGAGCCGGGCATCGGCAAGTCCACCTTGTCTTTGCAGATTCCGCTTCACTGTCCGCATCTGAAGACCTTGTACGTCACGGGTGAGGAAAGCGCGCGTCAGGTGAAGCTCCGTGCAGCGCGCATCGGCGGGGATGATTCTGATTGCCTTATCTACAGCGAAACCCTGATGGAGAACATTCTTGAGCAGGCTCGTGAAATCATGCCAGACCTGATGGTCGTGGACTCCGTCCAGACCATGTTTTCGCAGAATGTGGAGTCTTCTCCGGGCTCGATTACCCAGATCAAGGAAACTGCCGCCCTCCTGCTCCGCTTTGCCAAGGAGACGGGAGTGCCGGTAATCCTGATCGGCCACATAACCAAGGAGGGAAGCATCGCCGGGCCGAAGATTCTGGAGCACATCGTCGATGTCGTCCTGCAGTTCGAAGGGGAAAACCGTGGTACGTACCGCCTGCTGAGAAGCATTAAAAACCGTTTCGGTTCCACCTCGGAGCTTGCTGTTTTCGAGATGACAGGCAAGGGACTCCGGGAGGTCAGCAATCCTTCCGAGATGCTCATACCGATGCATGAAGAGGGACTGAGTGGGGTTGCAGTGAGCGCAATG
>CAMCIE010000240.1 GCA_945874815.1 uncultured Bacteroidales bacterium | reverse complement strand
GCTGTCAGCAGCACCAAAAGCAGAAAAATCATCGAAAGCATATCCCAGGCACGCTCCATGACCACGGTACCGAGAACTTTCTCATAGCTGGCCTTCCTGCAATTGCGCGAAATGACTCCGCACCTTACAAATTCACCGATCCTCGGGAAGACGAAATTGGCAAGATAGCCTATATTCACTGCATTGAATGCGGTGGTGCGGGAGATGGATGAATCAATCGGCCTGATGAGCTGACGCCACCTTAATCCCCTGAGCCAGAATGCGATGACTCCAACCACCATTGAAAGTACGACATAGCCCCAACGGCAGGATGAAAGTCCCTCTGCAAAGTCCTTCCAGTCCACTCCACGGAAAGAAATCCATAGCATGAGAACGGCGAGAAGGGCGGAAAGAATATATTTCAGTATCTGTTTTACTTTTTTATCCATATATAATAAGGTATGAGTCATTACACAGGTATATGACACCTACAGGGAAAACGGGTGCAAATTTATCCAAAAGTTTGTTAACTTTGTCCGGATTTAATAGATAATTCATTTTTATGGCATCAATACTTGGCATCGGCAACGCGCTGACAGACATCCTGGCCGTCCTTCCGGACGACAGTTTCCTCAAAGAATTCCATCTCCCTAAGGGCAGCATGCAACACGTGGACATGGAAACAGGCGACAAAATATGGAAAACATTGAAACCCATGGGGGTACAGCTGGTAGCCGGTGGTTCAGCCGCCAATACCATCACCGGAACGGCCATCTTCGGCATGGAATCCGGTTTCATAGGCAAAGTCGGCGACGATGACCTGGGGCACCTCTTCAAAAGCGACCAGGCTCAATATGGCATCAAATCCACCCTGTTCAAAGGCACGAAATCCTCTGGAAGGGCGATGGTGTTCATCACCGCGCCCAACGCAGAAAGGACTTTTGCGGTTTATCTCGGAGCAGCTCTCGAACTTGTCCCTGAGGATCTGAAGCCTGAATATTTCGAAGGTTATGACTATTTCCACATTGAAGGATATCTCGTTCAGAATCAAGCTCTTATACGCAAGGCTGTAGAAATGGCCAAGGCTGCGGGATGTATCATTTCACTTGATATGGCATCGTACAACGTGGTCGAGTCCAACGAGGCTTTCCTGCATGACATTGTCGATAATTACGTCGATATCGTTTTTGCGAACGAGACTGAGGCCAAGGCCTTCACCAAGATGGAGCCTCGTGAGGCCGCTGATGAGATTGCAAAGCATTGCAAGATTGCAGTTGTTAAGATTGGCAAGGACGGTTCTATGGTCAAGAGCGCAGATGAATATCATTTCATCGAGGCCTGGCCTGCATCACCGGTTGATGCGACCGGAGCCGGTGACACTTACGCGGCCGGATTCCTCTATGCTCATTCGCTGGGCATGCCTCTGAAGGTGTGCGGAGAGGTCGGATCGATCATTGCCGCCAAGGTTGTGGAGGTAATAGGCACAAAGATCGACATTCCGCGATGGAAGGCTGCCAAAAAGGAAATCAGGGAGTTGATTGCAGCTAATTCCAAAGCATAAATGTCTCTGATAATCAATTGGTTCCGCAAACGCAGGCTCAGCAAGGATGCGAGCGATGTTCCGACTGGATTCCTTCCTCTCGGAAGTATTTCGTCTGTCAACGTGGTGATGGATGCACGGGATCCGGCTTTTGAGGAACTTAAGCAGGATATACTTTCATGGGGACGTGAAAATGGTCTGAAGGTGGACATTTTCTATATTGACCTGCACAAGTTGGCAAAGGGAGAACTCCTGATTACGAGCATTGAGAAGACCATCACTCGCAATGATATTTCCTGGTACGGAGCTCCACCGAAGGAGAAGGCATGTCTTTTGCTGGAGGATGGCGCCGATTTGTTCATTTCAATGGTGAACAGTTCGGATTTCCTCATTGATTATCTGTGCAAATGTTCGCGCGCCCGTTTCAAGGTTGGAAGGAAGGAATATGCCGGTCATGGGTTTGACATGGTCATTTCCAGCGGCGCCTCGGAGCAGCCGGGCAGCGAGCCTCAGTCAGACTCCCGAGAGGTGTTTGCGTGCATGAAATCGTTCCTTAAAAAGATTAAATAATATTTGGAGGATTAAGTCATCCATACATTTCAAATTTTGACAATATGAAACTGACTAATTATATTTCCGTGGCTGCCAAGGGCTTTCTTATGGGTGCAGCCAATGTTATTCCCGGAGTGTCAGGCGGCACTATGGCTGTCCTGACAGGGATTTTCCACAAAATCATAGCCTGTCTGTCATGTCTTGGAGATGTTTCCACCTACAAGCTTTTGTTTACAGGCAAGTTCAGGGAGTTCTGGCAGAAGATTGACGGCGGCTTCCTCCTTGCTCTGGCTGCAGGTGTTCTGGTGAGCATATTCACTCTTGCAAAAGTGCTTGGTTATACGATGTCCGCTTACCCTGTCGAGACTTGGGCCTTCTTTTTCGGTCTGATCATCGCCTCGGCAGCAGTGATGCTTGTAGATGTCAAGGGATGGAAGATGATGGATGTGGTCCTATGTGCCATTGGCATTGTCCTGGGAGTGGGTGTGTGCATGCTCTCCCCTACCCAGACGCCGGACAGCCTCTGGTTCATTGCAATCTGCGGTGCGGTGGGTGTATGCTCGATGATTCTTCCGGGAATATCCGGAAGTTTCATGCTCCTGGTTCTTGGCAAGTACCACTACATAATGATTGAGGCAGTCAACAACCTGAATCTTGTGGTTCTTGGTACATTTGCAGTTGGCGGAGTAATCGGAATCATCGCTTTTGCAAAGCTCCTCAACTGGGTACTGTCCAAATGGGAAAGAGGTACAATGTTGATTCTCACAGGTTTCATCATCGGCTCCCTCGTCAAGATCTGGCCATGGAGCAACATGTACGACATTGCAGTGTCGCAAGGTCTTGCCCCAGTCCTGGAAAAAGGCCAGATAGCCCCGGCTCTCGACCCTGCCGTCCTGTCAGCCCTCAACCTGCACATTCCAAGCGCCATCATTTTCGCAATCCTCGGCCTCTGCTGTGTAGGACTGATCGAATACTTCAGCCGCAAATCAAAATAATTGGAAATTCCCTTGCCGATCAAAGAATTATTGCTATCTTTGCACTCCAATTCAAAAAGGTCTGGTTCGGTAGCTCAGCTGGATAGAGCAACAGCCTTCTAAGCTGTGGGTCTTGGG
>CAMCIE010000239.1 GCA_945874815.1 uncultured Bacteroidales bacterium | reverse complement strand
GTGCCTGAGTGAATTTTCATACAAGGATGAAAAGACCCCGGAAGGATGTACCGGTGAGACAGTGATGATGGCTCCTGCAGCTGGCTTCTACTCTGAGCCGGAACTCGGAAAAGACCAGGTGCGTCTTGCTTATGTGCTTCGCAAAGATGACCTGCAGCGCGCGCTTTTCATCCTGTCCAAAGCTCTGGAATCATATCCGGGAAGAAGGCTTTAGCCCGGATGTTAATATCGTGACAACTAACCTGACCAAAATATGCATTTAAAGACTAGAACTTTCTTGCCATCTGTGCTAGCCATGACAATGATTTCATGTTCTGCTCCGGTCATATACCAGAACGATTCATTCACATGGAAGGGCGATACCATATCTCTCAATGATGGCTCAATCAAGGCCTTTGCCCTTGATTCAAAGACAATTGTATCAGATTATCCGGAAGCTGAGTTTCCTGACGGAAAATGGACTGCAAAGCTCGATTTGTCGCAGTTCCCGGTTTACTCAGCCCCGACCAGACTTGAAGAAGCATTGTATAACCTTGCTTTGGAGGAGGTTATAATTGCCGTAGAGCCTGATTCGACCCTGCGAACTGGCAAAGAGTGGGGTGGAGTCTGGACAAGGGATGTGAGCTACAGCATCCTTCTTGGTGTATCCCACCTTCAGACACAGGCCTCGATAAACAGCCTTGTCAGAAAGGTTGACCGGCTTGGCCGTATCATCCAGGACACCGGCACAGGAGGAAGCTGGCCATGCTCGACAGACAGGAATATCTGGGCTGTCGCTGCATGGGAGATTTACAAGGTAACAGGAGATGAAAAGTGGCTTGAGTACATCTATCCTATCATCAAGCGAAGCCTGGAAGATGATATTCTCGTATCACTCAATCCTCAGACAGGCATGCTGAAAGGCGAGTCCAGCTACCTTGACTGGAGAGAGCAGGAATATCCTCGCTGGATGGCACCCGTGGATATATACAATAGTGAGAATCTGGGAACAGAATGTGTTCATTATCAGGCATTCAGCATTCTGGCAAAGCTTGAAAGGATGTTAGGAACGGAGGCTGACGCTGCAAGGTATGAAGCCATCGCCCAAGGTATCAGGGACGGTATCAACGAATATCTTTGGATGGAAGATAAAGGCTATTATGCACAGTATCTCTATGGCCGTCAGAATCTGATCGTGTCACCTCGCTCGGAGACTCTGGGTGAGGCCCTTGCCGTGCTCTACGACATTGCCGATTCGCAAAGAGCGGCTTCCATCTGCTCGAATGTGCCATGTCAGGATTACGGTACGGCCTGCTTCTTCCCTAACATCGGAGATATTCCTCCATATCACAATGATGCAATGTGGCCTTTTGTCCAGGCATATTGGATGAATGCCTGCAAGAAAGCAGGGAACGAGGCTGGAGTCATGCATTCGATTGCAACTATTTCACGTCTTGCCGCTTTCTGCCTTACCAATAAGGAAAACATGGTGATATACAATGGAAAATGGCAGGGTACCCAGATAAATTCTTCAAGACAGCTCTGGAGCATTGCCGGCAATCTGACCATTGTCAACAATATTCTCTTTGGAATGGAATGGGAGGATAATGGTTTGAGATTCAACCCGTTCGTACCGAAGGCCCTTGCCGGGACCAGAACATTGACAGGCTTCCGCTACAGGGACGGTGTGTATGATATCACTGTTGAGGGATATGGAAGCGGAATACGCAGTTTCCTTGTTGACGGAATGAGGGAAGAGGCTTTCATCCCTGCTGAATCAGCAAAGGGACGTCATACGATAAATATCGTCCTTAACGGAGTCCTCGATCCTTCAAGCATCAATATGACTGCCAATGCATATTCGCCTCTGACTCCTGTTTGTTCTGTCAGTGAAGGTTCCCTGAGATGGGATAGCGTTGAGGGCGCGTCAATGTATAAGATTATTCGCAGCGGAGAGTGTGTCGCAACTACAGAAGAATCATCTTATAAGATAGCCCAGGATGGTGAGTATCAGGTGATTGCCGTAGGGGATAACGGATATGAATCGTTTGCAAGCGAGCCTGTAGAATGTTTCGGTAGCATGACTGCAATAGATATCGAATCTGCTTGCAAATTGTCAAAAGCTCCATACAAAGGTTTTGCCGGAGCTGGCTACGTTGACCTTACTCTGGAGAACAATACTGACATTTCGTTCACAGTTGATATACCTGAAGAAGGTGATTATGCGATAGATTTCCGCTTTGCCAATGCAAACGGTCCTATCAATACCAAGAACAAATGCGCCATTCGTACTCTCCTTGTTGACGGACAGCGGCTCGGCCCTGTCATCATGCCTCATTGCGGCACAGGAGCCTTCGACACATGGCGTTATACGAATGTGCTCAAGACCAGCCTTACAGAAGGCAGACATACATTCCGTATGACATTCGAGCCTGAGAATCGAAATATGAACATTCAGACCAACAGTGCTGCACTTGACTGCATCCGCCTGATACGTCTCTGAACTGAGTAAATATGGAAGAGGCTGACCAAATTATCTTTTGGTCAGCCTCTTTGTTATCCCAGAAAGCTGAGAAGGATACCCGCTGCAACCGCGGAACCGATGACGCCTGCAACATTCGGTGCCATCGCGTGCATAAGAAGGTGGTTGTTCTTGTCGAACTCGCGTCCGACCACTTCAGATACACGTGCTGAATCCGGCACAGCGGATACACCCGCATTTCCGATGAGAGGGTTGATCTTGTGTCCTTCCCTTGCGAACAAGTTCATGAACTTTGCGAAGAGGACTCCGCAAATGGTTGCGATGACGAAAGAAATGAGTCCGAGAAGGAAAATCTTTATGGATTTGCCTGAAAGGAACACATTCGCCTGGGTTGAGCAACCGACTGTCACTCCGATGAGGATGGTCACCACATCAATCAGCGGACCGCGTGCAGTCTCGGCAAGACGTCTTGTAACTCCGCTCTCTTTCAGTAAGTTACCGAAGAAGAGCATTCCGAGAAGTGGCATGCCTGAAGGAACGATCATCGCGGTGAGGATGAATCCTGCTATCGGGAAGATAATCTTTTCTTTCTGGCTGACCGGACGTGGAGGGGCCATTCTGATGAGCCTTTCCTTCTTTGATGTCAGCATGAGCATGATAGGTCTCTGAATCACAGGGACGAGGGCCATGTATGAGTAGGCTGACACCGCAATTGCTCCCATCAGTTCCGGAGCAAGCTTGGA
>CAMCIE010000238.1 GCA_945874815.1 uncultured Bacteroidales bacterium | reverse complement strand
TGACTACATGTACGGTTCGGTCATCACTTCAACAATCAAATATCCGATTGAAGGAAACGGTTCTTATGAAATCGGTTCACTTCCTTCATCAACCGGAAACTACAACCTCAAATGGGAAACTTCAGAGCAGCTCAACGTAGGTCTCGACCTGAGAATGTTCAAGGACAGATTCTCATTCACAATGGACTGGTACAAGAAGAAAACCAAGGACCTGATCATGACCGGCGTGAAATCTTCACTCAGCGTAGGAAACACAATCTCGCCTCTGAATGCAGGTAACGTCGAGAACAGCGGTTTCGAATTCGACCTTGCATGGAAGGACCAGATCGGAGACTTCTCATACGGAATCAGTGCAAACCTTGCAACCCTCAAGAACAGAGTTACTTACATTTATCCTACACTCAGCCGCGTAGCAGGTAATTCAGGTGGATCGGGCATCACTTGTTATTTCGAGAAAGACTACCCTATCTGGTACATGAGAGGTTACAACTATGAAGGCGTCAACCCTCAGGACGGTTCACCTATATTCACCGACATTAACGGCGACGGAGCCATCAACGACGACGACAAGACCATGATTGGATCAGGTATTCCTGACGTCACCTACGGTATCACTCTCTCACTCGGATGGAAAGGCATCGACCTGATCGTATTTGCAAACGGTGCTGCCGGAAATGAGATTGCCTATGCAGTTCCACGTTCAACCCGTATGCAGGCCAATACCCTCAAATATTTCTACGACAACCGCTGGACTCCACAGAATCCTAATGCAAGATACATCGGTGCAAGTCTCAAGGATTATGACAAATATGTCCAGAGTTCAGCCCTTGTATTCGACGGTTCATACTTCAAGATCAAGCAGATCCAGCTCGGATATACCTTGCCGAAGAATCTCCTCAAGAAGATTTTCATCAGCAACCTGAGAGTCTATGTATCTCTTGATGACTACTTCAACTTCACGTCATACCCTGGATTCGACCCTGAGGTTTCTATGAGCGGAAACGGACTCGGACTTGACTATGGTCAGTATCCTGTCACCAAGAGGGCAACCCTCGGTCTCAACATTACGTTCTAACTCAATAATCAGATATTATTATGAAAATCAATCATATCATAACAAGCGTATTGGCCGGCTCGGCAATCCTTTTTGCCGGATGTTCGGAGAAGCTCAACATTCCGCAGCACAGCGTATCTGAAATCAACTCTTATTATCAGACAGATGCTGAGGCTGAGGAAGGTATCATAGCCTGCTACGACGAGGTTAGGGCTCTTGAAAACGGTATGGGTTCAGGAATGAGATTCTTCAAGACCCATCTTTCAGACGATGTATGGTCAGGCGGCGGTTCACATTATGACGGAACATTCTACATGCTTTCCGACTATACTTTCAGTGCCGACTACAGTGCAATCTCCACCATTTATGAGAACCTCTACAAACTCGTTTACCGTTCGAACGTGGTACTCGAAAGGGTGACAGGCACATCGGATGCAATGAAAAGGATTGTAGCTGAGGCAAGAGTGTTCAGGGCTTATGCTTACTTCAATCTTACCATCATGTGGGGTACTCCGCCTCTTATCGACCACACCCTCAACGAAGATGAATACATGCAGAGCAACTCCACTACAGAAGCGCTTTGGGCATTCATCGAGGAAGACCTCAAACAGGCCATCAACAGCGGAAGCCTTACACAGAAGACAGGAGTGAATGCCGGAACATACCGTATCACCAAGCAGTATGCACAGGCTCTGCTCGGAAAGAGTTATGTATTCCAGAAAAAATGGCAGGAAGCAGCCTCAGTGCTGAAAGAAGTCATCAACTCCAAGCTCTATGCACTCAATCCTGACATGTCAAATATCGAGACTCCTCTCGGAGGTCTGACTTCAGAATCAGTATTCGAGATTGTCCAGATGAACGACAGGAACGTCAGCACCAACAACAACCTCAATTGGACAATGATGGGTCTGAGGGGCGAGAAATATTCGTATGGTGAGGCTTCTCCATTTGCAACTGCAACCTGGGGATACCAGAACCCTCGCAAGGACCTCTATGATGCATTCGTAGCTGTTGAAGGCAAGGACGGATACCGTCTGAAGAATGTCATCGCGACATTTGAAAGGATGGAAAATGAATTCCAGACCGTTCCTATCATGGACGTAACAGACAACGAAGGATACTGGAACCTCAAGCAGCGTATTCTCAAGAGCCAGTGGGCAGGATATTTCTATGCGAACAACGACCGTATCATGAGATACAATGAAGTTCTCCTTCTTGCTGCCGAGGCTTGCCTCCAATCTGGTGACGCGGCTTCTGCAACAGCCTATATCAATGAGATCCGCACCCGTGCGCAGGCACCTCTCATCAATGGTACTGTAACCATGGACCAGATCAAGACCGAGTCCCGTCTGGAACTCTGCTTCGAAGGCCAGCGCTACGAGAACCTCATCCGCTGGGGCGATGCTGCAGCAGCACTTGCAAAGAACGGTGAAAAGAACCCTGTCCTCCATCCTGACGGAACAGTTGACTGGGAATCATTCAACGCGGCTGGCAAATGCGGTTTCAAGGCTGGAAAGCACGAACTTCTCCCATTCCCTTCAAAAGAGGTCATGGTCAATTCGAACATTCAGCAGAATCCTAATTGGTAATTTATCATGAGGCTGGCTGACAAAAGGCCAGCCTCAAATAAAATAAGGTCATGAAAAACATAAGAATAATCATTACTGCACTGCTGTCACTTCTCTGCACGGGACTGTTTGCACAGCAGAATCTATTTCCAGCTCAGAACATCAAGTCGGCCGTAGTCAATGAAGATGGTTCTGTGACATTCAATTTTCTTGCTCCTAAAGCTCACCGCGTACAGATTGTGGGAGACTTCATGGAGGGAGAGAAAGGCACGAACGCAGGCATGGTAGCCAGCGGTTTCGTTGATATGACGGAAGGCAAGGACGGCATGTGGACATACACTACAAAACCACTTGAGTCAGAGCTCTACAGCTATATGTTCATGGTTGACGGAATCGCGACCATAGATCCGAATCATCCTTATGTCTTCCGTGACTTTGCGACTCTGACAAATCTTTTCGTAGTAGGTGGCGGACAGGGCGACCTTTATATGGTGAATGACGTTCCTCACGGCACTGTCTCAGCACGTTGGTACCACTCTGAGGGTCTGAAGGCAACACGCAGGATGAATGTCTATACCCCTGCAGGATATGAATCTTCAAAGAAA
>CAMCIE010000237.1 GCA_945874815.1 uncultured Bacteroidales bacterium | reverse complement strand
TTAATAAAATCTTAGGGTATTTTTGCAAAAAATGTGTTTTATGAAAAATCCTGCAAATACAGTAACAATCAGAGACGTTGCCGATAAGGCTGGGGTTTCAATATCTCTGGTTTCTCTGGTCCTGAATGCGCAAATAGGTCCTAACGGGGAATACCGTTGCTCTGCCTCCCAGGAAACCGCAAAAAAGATCATAAGGGTAGCAAAAGAACTGGGATATAGCAAGAATGTGGCGGCATCGTCCCTCCGTTCGGGTCAAAGCAAAACCCTCGGAATCATTGTTGCAGATATTTCAAATGCTTTTTTCAGTGACATCTGCCGTCATATCGAGAATGTTTCTGCACGAGAAGGCTATCTTTCCGTATTCGGCTCTTCAGAAGACAATCCGGAGAAGATGTACCAGCTGATGCGTAAATTCATCGCCCTCGGAGTCGACGGCCTTATCGTGGCTCCATGTGCCCATACAGAAAAGCAGATTTCAGAAATAGCAAAAAATTCTGTTCCAGTGGTGCTGATTGACCGCAACCTTGAAAATGTAGATGGTGTAGGCAGGGTTATGATGGACAACGAGGTGGCAGGAAGACGCGCTACAAGACATCTGATAGGCAACGGACACAAGAAAATAGAGATGATTCGCTACCAGTCAGATATCTCGACCATATTAAAACGTTTTCAAGGCTATAAGTCGGAGATGGAGGACAATGGACTTGGACAGTATGTAAAGGACAATGTCATAAACAGTGATTCTATTCAAGACGGAATGACAGATATGGTAAGGGATGCCCATAATAGGGGAGTCGATGCTTTGATTTTCCCTTCCAATCTGCTGACGGTCAAGGGTATTTCATCCATAATGAAGCTCGGATACAAGATTCCTGACGATTTTGCCGTAGTCGGTTTTGACCAGAGGGGCAATGCTGAAATCTATAATCCACAGCTTTCATATGTGTACCAACCGACAGAAGTTCTTGCGCAGCAATCATTTGATATGCTGCATGATATGATAGTTGGGGGTGGCAAAGAATTATTCAAATCAATTGAACCTAAATTTGTCTTAGGCCAGTCTTCCGGTTCTACTGACAAGGTAAAATCAGGCTCAATTCTTCTTTGCGGCTCGTCATTCGACAATCTCGGAGGCTGGATTTCGGATCCTCAGTTCATGGATGTAATGGGTTCGAGCTATCTTCTCGCCCACGGCCTAGGCAAACCGGTTGCTGATGCTTTGACCTCTTTTTATGTAGAAACAGAAGGTGATTACCATATATATGTAAGGACAAAGAACTGGACAGGATACTGGTCGGAAAAACCTGGTCCGGGAATCTTCAATCTCTCGATTGACGGTAAAGCGACAGACAAAGTCTTTGGTCAGGGCTCTCCTGAGTGGCATTGGCAGCAAGGAGAAACTGTCCACCTTACCAAAGGTAATCATACAATTTCCGTTCATGACTTGACCGGCTTCGAAGCCCGTTTCGATTCAATCCTCCTTACCCTCAATCCGGGTATTCCTGTTGAGGATATTGATACTTTAAGAAAACGCTATCTTGATATTCCTGTCCTTCCTGAGGATATGGGAACCTATGATTTTGTCGTAGTGGGAGGCGGCGTTGCAGGTATGTGTGCAGCCCTTTCTGCTGCAAGACTGGGCCGCAAGGTAGCCCTGATTCAGGACAGAAAGGTTCTCGGCGGAAACAATTCGTCGGAAGTCAGAGTAGGACTCGGCGGACGAATCAATATAGGTCAGTATCCTTCGCTCGGCTATCTCTTGAATGAGTTTGCTCCTTCACGCAAGGGTAACGCAAGACCGGCAGACATCTATGAAGACGAAAAGAAACTCGATATCATTCTGAAAGAGAGGAACATTACCCTTTTCCTCGGATATAAGGTTACATCAGTAGATAAACTTGACTCAAGCAAGATAAAGAGTGTAATTGCCACAAATGTAGACGATTACAGGACCATTAAAATCTCCGGACATTTCTTCGCTGATTGTACCGGTGATGCCACCCTTGGCGTTCTTGCCGGGGCAGAGTGGGTAATGGGCCGTGAGGCAAAGAGCAAATATGATGAGCCTTCTGCACCGGAAGTTGCTGACGGAATTACCCTCGGAGCTTCAATCCAGTGGTATTCGGAGGTTGAAAATGAGCCGCAGTCCTTCCCTGATATTGACTGGGGACTTCCGATTAATGAGGATACAGTCCAGAAAGTAAGACGCGGACAGTGGTACTGGGAAGTAGGAATGAAGGACGACCAGATTATGGAAGCCGAGAAAATCCGTGACTACGGCATGTATGTGGCATATTCGAACTGGTCATATATAAAGAATCATTCGTCTTTCCGTGATGAATATGAAACTGCTTCGTTCAAATGGCTCTCATATTACGCCGGCAAGCGCGAAAGCCGCCGACTTCTCGGAGAATTCGTCCTTCGTGAGCAGGATTTGAGGGATTTCAAGATTTATGAGGACGGCTGCGTTTCGACTTCATGGTATATCGACAATCATGAACCTGATCCTGAAAATGCAAAGAAATTCAAGGATCCATGGATAAGCCGCGGTTGCCTGACTCCGCTCGATTTCTATCCGATTCCGTTCCGATGCTTCTACAGCAAGGATATCAAGAACATGTTCATGGCCGGACGCGACATTTCCGTAAGCCACCTTGCTCTCGGTACAACCCGAGTTATGAGAACATGCGCTATGATGGGCGAGGTTATCGGAATGGCATGCGACATCTGCCTGAAAAACAACATCACTCCTTCAGCCATTGTTCCGGGATATTTTGATGAACTCAAAACCATGATGAAGAAGGGAACAGGCGACCCGAATAAGCCTTATACTCAGATATATACATTAATTGATACAACAGCTGTAAGAAGCGAAGACTGTTAACCTATGGGAATTATTGACTGGATACTCATTGCCGTATTTTTGGTTACTCTGATCTCAATCGGCCTGTTCTTCTCAAGAAAGAACAAAAACATCGAGGACTATTTTGCCGCCGGCCGTTCGATGCCGGGTTGGCTTGTAGCTCTGGCTGCTACCGGAACCTCAATCAGTGCTGGAACCTTCGTCGGTTCTCCTGAACTTGGTTTCAATACAAACATCACATTCATAATGAGTTGCGTTGGTGCAGTTATCGGCGGTATATTCGTTGCATGGCTTGCCCTGCCGAAACTCTACAATGCAAACACCATTACCATCTACGGACTCATTGGAGACCGTTTTGGAGAAACCG
>CAMCIE010000236.1 GCA_945874815.1 uncultured Bacteroidales bacterium | reverse complement strand
CATCAGCTCCACGAACCTGAGTATCAGAGAATTTCATACCGAAGCGAGGAAGACCCCAAAGAGCCTTTACAGCAACGATGTCCTTGAAATTATAGGTGACACGTGCTCCCATCACTGCATTGTTGAGTCCGAGTGCCCTGTCCTCCCAGCTGCGGAAAAGAAGTCCGCTTCCGAACTGCTCATAGAACGTGCCGGCCGTGACAGAGAAAGAATCATCTGTCCAGGCAACATAATAGTTGGTAAGTGCTGCCTTTTCGAGCTCTGAAGGATAACCTACAAGCACTGGAGAATAGGCTTCCAGCTGGACACCTGCCGAGAAGCGATTGTTGTAATAGTCAAGTTTGAGGTAGTTGTTGGAACCGAACTTGCTGTCCGGAACCGTTGCAGAAGTTTTCTTGTCCTGGTGATAAAGAATCGTATTGGTCTCGAAACTTGCTGTCAGCCATCCTTTTTTGTCAGAGGATTTCGACTCGGCTGTTTCCTGGTCTGAAGAGTCCTCGGATTTGACTTTTGCATCAGTCCAAAGGCCTGAGCTACAAAGGATGAGCAGGGATGCTGCAATGGCTTTTATTGAATTGCTTTTCATCTGGCAGGATTATTTGATTTTGCGGATAGCTTTGATTAGTTCTTCCTCTGAGCCGGGAACATAGCCAGTGTGTGAATATACTATCTTTCCCTTTCCGTCCAGAACGAAGGCCTGTGGGGTGGTGGTTACATTCATCGCTCTCATAAGCTCCTGATTCTTGTCATAAATCTGTACGAAATCTCCCCATCCGCGACCCTGGGCAAAAGCTCTTGCCTTGGAAGTGAAACGGGCATCATCGGTAGATACTGCAACAACCTTGAAATCAGCCTCGTCAAGCCAGTCAGGAAGATTCTCGTTGATGGAGTCAAGCTCCTGAATGCAAGGCTTGCATGTGCATGACCAGAAAGAAATGATCATAGGCTTTCCGTCATCAAGCAGCGAAGAAGTGCTGATCTGTTCTCCCTTGACATTGTCAACCTTTACGGAAGGCATTTGTGCAAAAGAGGAAATTGAAAGGAAAAGAGCACAGATTGCAACAGAAATACGCAAAATTAGTCTCATAATATTCAATTATTTAGGATTTTCTTGTTTTTGTTATTAATTATAAAGTATTGATTATAAGTTTTTTAATCAAGACGGCACGAATTTAAAAGAATTTCGGCACAATTGCAAAATTAATCGGCAGGCATAGGAGGATATGACTGAGGGAAATAATCGTAATATGAATGGTAATTTCCGTCTATGTCAATCCACACCATATAAATGGTCGTCGCATAAGTTATATTCTCAAAACGGATGTCCCGGGAGCTTTCAACAATTGTCCCGTAAACGACGGTCTTGTCAGAAATGGTCACCTCGGTATCAGAGGCAAGGTACTCCGGATCGGTCGCCCAGACATATACACTGCGGCATTCTGCCGGCATGGTCAGGGTCAGAGTAATGTTGGCAAAGGATTTATGCCACAGCTTATCCTTCTCTCCTCTTGCCCAGCCGCCTTCCCAGACTTCATTTCCAAGGCTCGGCTTACCGTAAGACCAGTTGTCCTTGCTTCTTTTTATATATTTTATTGTACTTTCAGGTGTATAGGAGGCCTGTGCCATGTGGGACATATTGCCGGCCTGGTCGAAGCCGATCACAAAGAAAGAATATGCCTGTCCAAGAGAGAGAGCGTCGAATGTCAAAGTGACCTCGGATGTGCTTATTTCCATATTCTCGGCATCCCACCTTGTGTCGGAAACGAGCTGGTCTTCCATGTTTTCAAGCCCGAAAGTATTGTTTGTGTTGACATATCTGATACGGGTGATTCCGCCATCGAAGGCAAGTTTGACAGTTGCCCCGTACATGCTTGCATTGACTTCCTCAATCTTGACGACCAATGATTCAAGAAAAGTTTTTCCCAAAGTCGATGCATCCATTTTTCCGACCTTGCCGGCAGATCCGTCTTCACCGACTGCGACGGCGGCTATGACATAATCAGTCTCTTGCTCAAGACCGGAGCGTCCGACAACAAACGATGCGTCAGGCGAGGCACCGTAATCGTTGGCACTCACAATCTGGTCAACCAGCTGGCTTTCATCGGCAGGCAGTTCATCTGCATTGAATATCCTTGCATAAGTCTTATATGCTCCTGCGACGACGGAAATCTCCGCTTCAATTGAACTGTTTGTCGGTTCAGAGGCAAGTTTGATTTGTGGAGCATCATATTTCCCTCCCGTTTTCAAAGGAAGGGTTGTAAATTCATAAGTCATGAACGAGTCCGCATCATATAATCCAGCTCCGTTATGGGGAAGGACCCAGATAACGTACGATGCCATCTGATCAAGCTTTGACATGGTGGTGCTGCCAAACAAAGTCACCGGTCCTTCATAATCAGAGCTGAGAAGCGACGGTCCCCACAGGGTGCCGATGGCGGCAAGTTCATCTTCAGGACTCCACCATGATCTGAGGGTGCATCCGGCATAATAGCCTTCACATCCTGAAAATGAGAGTTTTATATTCGCATTGTCATAAGACGGGATTATCTGGAGACTGAACTCATAAGAAGAACATAGGGAAACCTGAATTTCTTCTCCCGAATAGGTCTCATCTGCAGGCACATAATCTGCCGCATATACGACATATTCAATAGACGGGTCATGTCCGATACCGGCAAGCTCCGAGACCGTTGTATTCAACGTTGATGTATGGGCCTGCGGCCGCTCAGAGTTGAGCCTGTCACAGACTGAAGCAAGAGAAAAGTCCTTCCTTGCCATCACTCCGCAGACAAATCCCTCATATTCAACATTATCTCCGTCAACGATGAAACTGATCTTGTCACCTGAAACGACTATGGAAACATCTGGCTCACCCAGGCTCACGCCCACCTTGGCAATGACAGGAGAGGATGTGCTGAAAGTGGCAAGCATCTTCACCACTCCTTCGATTCTGGCATTCTGCACATCTTCACCGGGAGCAGTAATAACCAATTCATCTTCAACGACTTCCGCTTCCCAACCTTTCGGCACTTCAGTGATGGTATAGTCCAGAACACCTTCCATTTCCAATGTCAGGGACTTTGTCTGGAGATAGGTGAAATATTGTTTTCCTGCAAGGACCTTGAAACTTACTTCCTTCTCCTTTGCCACAGAAATGACTGTACCGTCAGCAAGGGTAAGATACACATAATCATCATCCTGTGAAGCTGCAATGAATATATCTATTTTCTCTTCACCAGGGTCCTGGGGATTGTC
>CAMCIE010000235.1 GCA_945874815.1 uncultured Bacteroidales bacterium | reverse complement strand
CGGTGGCGGAGATTTCCAAGCCGAGCGACTGAAGTTCTTTGGCGAATTCTACTACGCCTGTTTTATCTGATACGCTGAATAATGCTCTCATTTCTTTATATTAATATTGAATGACAACCCCTTCGGTGTCGGTAATGCGACCGATGACAGAAGCCTTCTCGCCATGAGAAGCAAGAATCTCAATAGCCTTGTCAGCCTCAGATGCATCAAGCGCGAGCACCATTCCGATACCCATGTTGAAAATATTGAACATCTCCCTGTGAGCAACCTTGCCATATTTCTCAAGGAAACGGAAGATAGGAAGAATCTCCCAACTGCCCTCCTTGACCTCGATACCCATGCCCTTGTGAAGAATACGCGGAATGTTCTCATCGAATCCGCCTCCGGTGATGTGAGCCACACCATGGACATCGCAGTTACGTATCACATCCAGCACCTGCTTCACATAGATACGTGTCGGAGTAAGCGCAACCTCTCCGAGGCATTTCTCCTCAGAAAGTTCCGGATAGATTTTCTTGAGATCCAACTGATTGTCAGAGAAGATTTTACGAACAAGACTGAAGCCGTTTGAGTGTACGCCGGTCGAAGCAATTCCCACCAGTACATCACCCACCTTCACCTTCGAGCCGTCGATGAGCTGTGATTTTTCCACAACTCCGGTCGTATATCCGGCAATATCATACTCACCGTCGAGATACATGCCCGGCATTTCGGCGGTCTCACCGCCAACAAGCGCACAACCCGCCTGACGGCAGCCTTCTGCTACACCAGATACGATGGCCTCGACTTTGGCAGGCTCATTTTTGCCGACTGCAACATAATCCAGAAAGAAAAGAGGCTCGGCTCCCTGAGCAAGGACATCGTTTACGCACATTGCCACGGCATCGATTCCGATGGTGTCATGTTTGTCCATCTCAAAGGCAAGTTTAAGTTTAGTTCCGACACCGTCTGTGCCGCTTACAAGAACAGGCTCCTTGATATTAAGAGCCGAAAGGTCGAACATTCCACCGAATGAACCGATGTTGCCCATCACACCGGGGCGGGAAGTTGATGCTACATGAGACTTGATCCTGCGGACCACTTCGTAGCCAGCTTCGAGGTTTACACCTGCTTTTTCGTAACTTACTGCCATATATTTACAATTGTTTGATGCAATTTGAATCGCGGCGCAAATATAGCAAAAAAATGCTGATATTATAACCAGCCTCCGTTCTCTGATTTGAACGGACGGACAATCAGGCTTATAGTTCCGCAAATCTCCATTCCGCCGACAGGATTGTTCCCGCCGCCGATAAAATCACCGCCGCTTATTGCCCTGACGACAATCTTCCCGGAGCCGCACTTTGTCGGATGTATAAGGAGCATTCCGTCAACTATCTGAGGATCGGACTCCAGACCAAGAGAGCTCCGATAAGGCTCATCAATCTCAACCGAGGTAATATTCAGATGGCCGGCAGCACCTCCAAGAAAATCGCTCACATCCAGACACTGCTCCTGGCCCGCACATGCCACAATCGAAGGAATGCCCTCAACCTGCATCATCAGCCTCCATGCATCGAAAGCTCCTGTACCCATATTGCCTATATACTTGGTCAGTGAGATCGGCGGGAGATAGTTCTTCACATAACTTTTGCTCTTGTATTGGGCAATTCTGGCATCAATGTCATTGACCGAAGTCAGAATCATATCCTTGAATTCCTTGACAGTGAATGTCTTGCCAATCTGCTTTGCATAAGACAAAGCCAAGGCGACGGCACCTGACACATGCGGGCAGGCCATCGAAGTTCCCTGCATATATACATAGTCACTGCCGTTCAGTTCAGATACTCCAAGTGAAAGTACCGTGCTCCTTTCTCGTTTAGAGCCAAGACTGTACTCCCCTCCCGGTGCGCAGATATTGCACCCAGGACCATAATTGGTATAATAAGTGGGCAGGAAATCCGGAGCAAAGGCTGACACACTTATCATGTCGCTGTAGGCACCAGGGTAATGCGCCTTCGAATCAGAATCGTTGCCTGAAGCGAAAATCGCAATGTTGCCATCCGTCAGAACCGGATTGTTGCCGGCAGAAGCCTCGAAATAATGCAGTGCATCAATTTCGGCAGTGCCGAGAGCCTTCTCGAAATCCTTGTCCGACGCATAGCCAGATGCATAGCCGAATGAACAAGAAATCACGCTCGCGCCATTGTCTGCAGCATATTTTATGGCCTGAGCCACCACATCCACCATTCCGGAATTGGCAGCACCAGCAGACATGATCTGACATGTCATGATACGGCATCCGTCACCTTTACCACTGCCTCCGGCCACCGAACTGATGCCGGTCCCGTTATTGTTTACAGCAGCTATTATTCCTGCACAGTGGGTTCCATGACCCACATCGTCCTTTTTATCCCAAGTGATATTTCCGCTGTCTGCACAGAAATTATATCCGTAAATATCATCAATAAAACCGTTGTCGTCATCGTCCACACCCTCAATTCCGTTCAATTCAGCCTCATTGACCCACATGTTGGCAGAAAGGTCCGGATGGGTATATTTTACACCGTCGTCAATCACGGCGACAATGATGGACGGATCCCCGCATGTGAGGGAGGTCCATACCGGCCCGACATTGACATCGCCCTCCTCGCTTGCATTCTTTGCTATATCAGTGTCAGCGACATTGATCAGATTCCACTGATCAGGAAGGGACGGGTCGTCAAAAATGCTCTCATCCTCACCTTCCTGGGATTTTACCGCCACATCCCGACGGGGCTGATACGGATAAGCAATACAATCGGACTCCTTCCTGGTCATTGTACAATATTCAACTGTCGCCACCTCTGCTCTCGATGCCACGGACATCACGACTGCCTCGAAATCAGCGTCTTCAGCCAGCGACAAACGGTACCAACGGTCAAGGCCAAACTGCTCTTCAAGGACTTCCTTTCCTTTCGTACGCACGAAAAGAGGGCGGACACCAGTCACCTCCGGAGTGCAGATATCCTCAAGAAGAGCATCTGACGGGACAGAGTTGAATTTCACAAGAAGAGTTCCTGTGTCATATTCGTCCGAAGGTGCCACCACCTTTGCAGATGGCGCATCCACATCGGCACAAAAAGAAACTTCCCGCATGCAGGAGTTTGCAAACAAAAGTGCAAAACCGGCAGCGGGAAGCAATAAATGTATTTTATTCAGCATATTCATAAGAGAGACTCTTGCCCAAAGGGCAGTCTATTACATTGACAACAGCATAGTTGCCGTTGGTTTTCTGTGCACAGACGA
>CAMCIE010000234.1 GCA_945874815.1 uncultured Bacteroidales bacterium | reverse complement strand
AGGTCCTGACTACACAAAACATACTTCCGGAGCTGAACCTCACTCTCGATTTCCATCGCTTCGGAGGAAGGGGACTTTTATCGAACGAGGCTGTGAACAACAGAAGCTTTGCAGCTTATACCAACTATCTGGGCAAGAAATACCTGATGCACGCAGGTTTCATATATCACAAAATTGACAGATCTGAAAACGGTGGAATCACTGACCTGGCCATGATCAGGGACACCACGGTCGATGCCAGGGAAATCCCGGTGAGTCTCACAAACGCACACAACATTCTGAAAAAGAACACAGTATATCTTGATCAGTCGTTGCGTCTGCCGTTTTCGTTCATCAAACAGACCAAGAGCAGAAAGGAACGCATGCAGCTGAAGGCTGAGAGGGACAGCATCATGGCAAGCGGCGATTCCCTTGCAATCGAGGAACTGCTCGACAGAGAGAAGGAGGAAAAGATGAGCCACAGCCTGAGGGCTGACACACTTGACAAGAACATTACATCGCTCATCTTCGGCCACAGCAGCGACTACTCAGTATTCAGAAAAAAATATGAGGACAACATTTCCTCTTCTGACGCTGCAGGACGCGCCTTCTACAATGACAAGTTCTATCTCCATCCGACCAAAAGTGCTGACTCATTGAGAGTCATGAAGCTGGAAAACAAGGTGTACGTACGCCTGCAGCCATGGTCGAGCGACTTCATCGTTTCTAAAATAGATGTAGGAATCGGAGATAAGCTTACCAACTATTACTCATTCCGCCCCGAGAATTATCTTGGCGGCAAAATGAATGTAACCATGAATTCGGTGTATCTCTACGCCGGAGCCAGAGGACAGTACAAGAAATATCTGAGTTGGGACGCCACGGGAAAATACAATTTCCTCGGATATGAAGCAAACGACTTCATGGTGGCTGGAAACCTCTCATTCAGCACCTTCCCGTTCAGAAGGGACAGGAACAGCCCAATCAGAATCGATGCTCATTTCGAAACAAGTCTCAAGGAACCGGATTACTATGAGCAACACCTGTTTACCAACCATTTCAAATGGGACAACGAGTTTGGCAAGATTTCTGTAACAAAGGCCCAGGCCTCGCTCAGCATCCCTCGCTGGAGCTTGTCTGCATCTTTCACTTACGGCTTGCTGAGCGGGAACATTTATTATGATACCGAAGGTATCGTACGGCAAAATGACACGCCGATGAGCGTGATGACCGCAATGGTCAGGAAGGATTTCAAGATTTGGAAATTCCATTTGGACAACCAGGTGCTTTTCCAGCTGTCCTCAAGGGAGGATGTGCTGCCGCTGCCTATGGTTGCCCTGAATTTGAGGTGGTATCTGCAATTTGACGTTGTGAAAAACGCAATGCAGATGCAGATTGGAGCCAACGGAATGTACACGACCAAATGGCATGCGCCGGCCTACAATCCTGTGCTCGGAGTTTTCCACAACCAAGATCACGAACTGTATGGAAACTGCCCGTACATTGATGTATTTGTAAATGTACAGTGGAAATCAGCTTGTGTATTCCTCAAGGTTGTGAACCTGAATATGGGTTGGCCGAACAAATCGGCAGACTATTTCTCTGCCGATGGCTATATTGCTCCTCAAAGAGCTTTCAAAGTTGGAATAACATGGCCTTTCTACATTAAGCCGGGTAAACCAACCAGCGCTTCGGGCTCGTCCGCCTCGCGAGGAGGCTCAAACGGGTCCCGCCCTCCTGGAGGAATGCCATCAGGTGGCAGAAGCGCCTCAATAAACAGATGATGAAATTAACTGAAAAAACGAAAAGAAAATTAAGGAATGTCCTTGCATCACTATTGGTAGTCTGCATCGGTCCACTTTGTGAAAGAGTGAGAAATGTCAGCGGAGCAAGCAATCCGGATGCATTTGCGGGAAAGGACATTGTGTGCGCCATCGATCTTGACAATGTTGTAAACGGCGCAGAAACTGGTTTCAACTACGAGATCCTTGAGTCATTCGCCAAGGACAACAGATGCGAAGTTCGCATCATTACATCAAAGAAGGGAGAAAATTACCTTGACTCCCTCAGAGAAGGAAAAATAGACATCGTTGTAAAATCCATCAAAGACAGCATTGCTGAAAATGGAGAAATAATGGTCTCAAGAGAACTGGGAGGCCGTTCAGTCTGGGCGATGTCAGGAAACAACACCAAAGGACTCCGTCAGGTCAATTCATGGATCTGTCATTATTCGGAATCTGAGGAATATAACACTGTATGCAGGAAATTCTTCCGCACATACAATCCTTACAAGCTAAGTGAAGCCGGAATCAAGTCCGGAACGCTCAGCCCTTATGACAACCTGATCAGGCAATATGCATCTTCACTCGGATGGGATTGGAAAATGCTCGCTGCAGTTGTGTATCAGGAGTCCAAATTCAATATGTCGGTCCGTTCACCAAGAGGAGCGACAGGTCTGATGCAGGTAATGCCCGGTACCGGCAGATATTATGGAGTCGAAGACCTCACGGACCCGGAGCAGAATCTTAAGGCAGGTACTGCCCACCTGAAACGCCTTCAGGAAATTTTCAAAAAGGAAGGTATTAAAGGACAGGAACTTATCAATTTCACACTGGCTGCTTACAATGCAGGTGAAGGCAGGATATTCGATTGCCGCAATTTTGCTGAATCAAAAAACATCGACAACATGAACTGGGATAAGGTCGTACAGATAATCCCGCTCATGAGAGAAGACTCGATCCTGGAAGAAAAATCCGTGAAACTTGGCAAGTTCCAGGGTTATGAGACCATCGCCTATGTTGACAGCGTAATGTCAATTTATGATGCTTTCTGCAAGATTCATCCGGCTTCATAAAACGTCAGGCATATCTGACGGTGTTTGCCGGATCCACCTTGGAGATGAATAGACAAGGTATCAGAAGAAGTAGCAGAATAGAGACAAAAGCGACCAGGTCAGCCGCCAGTACAAGTCCCCATTCAGGATAGACAGGTACGAAGGATACGAAATAGTTGGCCGGATCGAGTTTCAGCAAATGCGTCTTGCTTTGGACAAAACAGAAAATCAGAGCCAGGGCATTTCCGACGGCCATTCCCTTGAGGATGAGCACTGAAGCACTTGACAAAAATACTTTTGCTATAGATGAGTCTTTCATTCCCAATGCTTTAAGCAATCCGATGGTGGATATGTTTTCAAAAAGCATTATCAGAAGTCCTGATATCATATTGAATCCCGCGACAATCGTCATGAGAATCAGGACAAAAAGGACATTGAAATCAATGAGCGACAGCCAGTCG
>CAMCIE010000233.1 GCA_945874815.1 uncultured Bacteroidales bacterium | reverse complement strand
ATCTTCGCCTGCATAAATGACGAATACATTGTCAACTTCTGAGTCCTTGTCCTGGTCATACGGGGTGAAGTCGATGCCCATGTCATAGGCTATCTGACAGGCCTCGGCTACCATTTCGGCCGGTGCCTTGTCACTTCCTTTGCTGTTGTTGCCGCCGTAGTATTCGCGGTTTTTATCCAGAGTGATGATGTCGCTTACGTCGAAGTTGAATTCACAGGTGCTTCCGAACTGGTCTTCGAAATAGTCTTTGGCGCTGCCGGTGCCCCCGGATATGCTGTAGCCTTTCCGGGTGAGCATGGCTTCGAAATCGGCCTTGGTCCAGGTGAATGGTACATCCTTGAATGCCACCAGCAGGACAATGCCGTATTTCACTGTCACTCCTTCGTCCGCCTTGGTGCCCTGTGCCTGCCTTATCCTGCTGATAATCGGTTCTTTGCTGAGATTGAGCATGTCGGACCTCATCCTCTTTTGTGCCGATGCGGCGAGCAGTGCCGTTTCGTTGCGGCTGGCTGCAATAACATCTGCCGGAGCCGGCGTGCCGACACGGACGGGGGTGTTGTACTTTCTGCCCATGTTGTCGATGCCCTGGTAGCACCACCATCCGTCCTTGTCCCTGAAAACGGCGCAACCGTCGGATGTTTTTCTTATCCTGCAGAATTCGTCACCGTAGCTGATGAGGGTGAAACTTGTGCCGTCGGGCTGGGTGACCTTTGTGATGGCAGTTTTTCCCGGTTTGGCAGTGGCCAAAAAGGAGAAAAATAGCCCTATTATTATATATAATGTTACTTTTTTCATAAAGTTCATCCAAAAAATATGATATTTCCTCGTATCTTTGCGATTCGAATTGCATATTTAGTGAATATTTATGAGACGGACAAAATTTTTAACCATTTGTCTTTGTTCCTCTCTCTGCCTGTCTTCAGGGCATCTTCGTGCCCAGAGTGATGTTGTGCGCCTTGTCAACGAATATGGAAAGTTTGACAAGTGGTGCGTCAGGGAAATCAAGGAATCGGGCATTATCGGAGGAAAGATAAAGTATCTTTATGAATTCTATGGAGATGGTGACACTCTCCGCACCGGCAAGACTCCGTATTCTTCCCCTAAGGACTATCTTTGGCGCACGAACAATGTGCTTGCCATCGTGGCCGGTGTAGTGAAGACCAACAATACCGTATTTCCGGAAAAGCGTGGTGACGGCTATTGTGCCAGAATCGAGACCCATATCGAGGATGTCAAGGCTCTGGGTATCGTGAATATGGACGTCACCTGTCAGGGTGCTCTTCTGCTTGGCAGCCTTCCTGAGCCTATCAGGGATACCAAGGATCCGATGGCAAAGGTGATGTATGGTCTGCCTTTCGAGGGAACTCCGAAGGCTCTGAAGTTTGATTACAAGGCCGATGTAGGCCATGAGACCATCAGGGGAACCGGCTTCAGCAAGCTCAAGCCGATGGGTTATCCCGATTATGCGCAGGTGACATTTATCCTTCAGAAAAGGTGGGAGGATGAGGATGGCGAGATTCATGCCCTGAGGGTTGCAACCGGTATTGAGCGGATTACCGAGTCTGTGAGTCAGTGGCAGAACGGCCATTGCATAAATCTCCGCTATGGTGACATTACATCAAGTCCTGATTACAAGAGTTATATGGCTTTGAAGAATGGAACTGACCAGGAGGCTTACCATGCCATCAATTCAAAAGGCAAGAATGTGATCGTGCATGAGGATGGATGGGCTGCTCCGGGAACCAAACCGAATTTCATGGTGGTGTCTTTCCTGGCAAGCTGTGAGGAAGCCTTCCACGGGGGTGTGGGAAATACTCTTTGGATTGACAATGTGCAGATTGTGATGTAAGAGACTGGGCGCGGGTTTTATAAATGCCAAGGGGGCCTTGGACTCGCATCCAAAAACCCCCGTAACGTGTACTAAAACCTAAACCTGAGATATAGATGCAAGAGGATAGTGATATGTTGCATGAAAATTGCAAAATTTTTAAAATAAAATAAGGCGGCCTTCCGGTCGCCTTATTTTTAGCTTTCTGATGAATGTTACTTTGAAGCTTCAACTGAAACTTTCCTGAATTCTTTCATCAATTTCATGACGTTCAAAGCTGCTTTGCGAGCACGTGCTCCGGCTGCCTTGTTACCTTTCTCTACCTGAGCAGCTGCATTCTCTGCGAAAACTGCGCACTCAGCATTGATCTGATCTACAAGTTCTTTCATTGTTTTGGTATTTACCTTTGTTAAACTTTTAAAAAACTCCGACCAAGATATATAATTAATTTTAATAATCCAAATTTTGCTTGCAAAATGAGCTTGAATACCTAAAAATCAGGCATTTTCATCTTTCTTTTCAGCTTTTGGACGGGTGTTGACCACATTCATGGCCCTGTCTGCACCCATGAGTGCCCAAGTCTTGATGCCGTCTATCGCTCTTTTGGATATTTCTTCCATATGTTTCTTTTCGTCTTCCGAGAGTTCTCCCAGGACGAAATCCACCTGATGGCCTTTACCGAAATCATTGCCGATACCTACGCGGATACGGGCATATTCCTGTGTGCCGATGAGTTCGTTGATGTTGGTAAGCCCGTTGTGTCCGCCGGCACTGCCTCCCTTGCGCAGACGGAGGGTCCCGAAGGGGATATTCAGGTCATCGGATATGACCATAAGGTTCTCAACGGGGATCCCCATCTCATTCATCCAGTACCTTACGGCTTTGCCGCTGAGGTTCATATAGGTTGAAGGTTTCAGAAGGTAGAACTTCCTTCCTTTGAAGGAAACACACGCCGTACTGCCATACCTGCCGGATTCAAAAACAATATTGGATGCCTGAGCCCAGGCATCCAATACCATAAATCCCATGTTATGCCGGGTATTGGCATATTCGACGCCGATATTTCCCAAACCGACGATCAAATAATTCATACCGGAATACTGCTATTTCTCGTTCTTTGCCTGCTGGGTTGCACGGGTAGGACGAACAGAGCAGATGATGGTTGCCTTTGGAGAAAGGATGGTAACGCCGTCGAAGTTGAGGTCGCCTGCAACAATCTGCTTGCCGATCATAAGGTGAGTTGAATCTACTTCGAGGACATCAGGAAGTTTGTCCATCATTGCGCTGATGTGAAGCTTGCGTGAAGATACGAGGAGCTTACCACCGAGCTTAACACCCTCTGAGTGTCCGGTTACGATTACAGGTACGTCGATTGCAACTGGCTTGCTCTCGCATACTGCGAGGAAGTCAACGTGGAGAGCCTCGTCGGTAACTGGATGATACTGAACC
>CAMCIE010000232.1 GCA_945874815.1 uncultured Bacteroidales bacterium | reverse complement strand
GGCAACGGTGATGATCTGGGAGATGGAATCTATGTGCTGATAAAGGAAGTAGTTGACAACTCCATTGATGAATTCTCGGCAGGGTTCGGAAAACAGATTATCATAAATGTCAGTGATAAGGAAGCATCTGTCAGAGATTTCGGACGAGGAATTCCGCTCAATTCACTTGTAAAGGCTGTAAGCGTCCTGAATACAGGAGGTAAGTACGACACTAAGGGATATAAAAAATCCGTTGGTTTGAACGGAGTCGGCCTGAAAGCGGTCAACGCCCTTTCCACAAGTTTCTATGTCGAGGCATACAGGGACGGAATGAGCGCATACGCAGAGTTCCGCGAAGGAAAGCTGATTGACCAGGGGCAGAGACCCACAAAGGAGAAAAATGGAACATTGGTGAGGTTCGTACCTGACGAACACCTGTTCACAGGGTATAGTTTCCACATGGAATTCATCGAATCCATGGTAAAAAACTATTCATACCTCAAGAAAGGCCTCACCCTCAACCTCAACGGTACGTCCTACAAATCGGAAAACGGTCTTCTCGACCTGATCAAGGACAATATTTCCGAAACCCCTCTGTATGAACCGATACATCTCATTGGCGAAGACGTTGAGATAGTCCTTACCCACGGCAATAGCTACGGAGAGAACATCGCATCATTCGTCAACGGTCAGAACACCCGCGACGGAGGTACCCACCTCGCAGCAATGAGGGAGGCAGTATCCAAAACCCTCAAGGAATTCTTCAAGACCATTGCAAAGAAGGACTTTGCCCCCGAAGACATCCGTCAGGGCATCATCGGAGCCATCAGCATCCAGATTCAGGAGCCGAACTTCGAAGGCCAGACAAAGACAAAACTCGGTTCCACTTATATGTGGGACACTGAAATAGAGAATGAAGACGGAAGCCACAGTTACGACCAGGGACCAACAATCCGAAGCTTCGTAAACGACTTCGTGAAGACCAATCTTGACAACTATCTTCATATCCACAAGGAAATCATCCCAGTACTTCAAGAGAAGATTACTGCCTCGGAGCAGGAAAGGAAGGAAATCTCAACTATCCAGAAAAAGACCAAGGAAAGGAACAAGAGGACCAATATATACAACCGCAAGCTGCGTGACTGCAAGATTCACTACAACGACAAGCTCCCTGAATCAAAGAAAGAACTGGGCGAACTGACCAGCATATTCATAACCGAGGGAGATTCTGCGAGCGGAACCATCACCAAAGCCCGCAGGGCAGACACGCAGGCAGTGTTCAGCCTCAGGGGAAAACCGATCAACTGCTACAAGGAAAGCCGCAAGCGAGTGGCTGAAAATGAAGAGCTCAACCTGCTCATCAATGCCCTTGGAGTGGAAGATGACATGGATAACCTGCGCTACAACCGCATCATTGTTGCAACCGATGCCGATGATGACGGAATGCATATCAGGATGCTGGTCCTGACCTTCTTCATGAAATACTATCCTGACTTGATACGCCGCGGTCACGTACATATCCTCCAGACTCCCCTGTTCAGGGTCAAGAACAAGAAGGAAATAAGGTATTGTTTCAGCCCTGAAGAAAAGGAAAAGGCAATCAGCGACCTGAAAACAGGTGTCGAGATCACAAGGTTCAAAGGTCTGGGAGAGATTTCGTACCAGGAGTTCGTGGATTTCATAGGAGAAAACATGAAACTGGACAGAGTGAAGCTTAGCGACGAGGAATCGATTGCAGAGATAATGGAGTTCTATATGGGAGACAATACCATAGACAGGCAGAACTTCATTCGTGAGCATCTTCGCTCCGAAACCGAGTTGGAAGATATTGATATTTAATTAACTATTACTGACATGTGGAGAAATTTCTGCGGATGGCTGCTGAGAGTCATGGGTTGGACAGTTGACTCAGGCCTCGCACCTGAAGACAAATGTATAATACTCGGAGTGCCCCATACATCAATATGGGACTTCGCTATTTCATATCTTTATTATAAATCCCTTGGCGGAGATGCAAAATGCATGGTCAAGAAGGAGTTCTTCTGGGGACCTCTCGGATGGCTCCTTCGCAAACTTGGAGGCATCCCAGTGGACAGGAAGAATCCTTCAGCCTTGGTATTGAGCGTAATACGCGAGATGAAATCTCAGAAAGTATTGCACCTTGCCATAGCTCCGGAAGGCACAAGGAAGCCGGTAAAAAAGTGGAAAACCGGATTCCACACAATTGCCCGGGAGGTTGGCTGCCCGGTATATCTCGGATATTTCGACTGGGGAACCAAACATGTCGGAAGGGGCGAGAAGTTTGAACTCACAGACAACGCCAGGGCAGACATGGAGCGCATCCAGCAGATTTATGAGCAGATGCACCTGACCGGCAAACATCCAAAAGACTATATCACCCACTAGTCTGCTATCCAACATCATATTAATCATTCAATTATTACTCTGATGTATAAATTCATTTACAAGAACCTGAAAAAGGTCAGAGAGAAATACATCGACACACTTGCTAAGCTGTATGAATTCTCTACCACCGTATATAGCAAAAATCAGTTCACTCAGTGGGCGGACTCAAAAACCGGAGGATATACATATGCGGATCTCAAGCACAGGAGCGATGCCCTGTCCAAGAAACTGACCCAATACGGAATCGGAGCCGGTGACAAGGTCGCAATCCTGTCCCAGAGCATGCCGAACTGGTCCGCTGCCTTTTTCAGCATCGTGCCATTCGGAAGGATAGCAATTCCGATTCTGCCGGACAGTTCAGAAAACGAGGTAACGAATATCATCAACCACTCTGAGAGCAAGGTTATCTTTGTTTCGCAGAGGCTTGCCTCAAAAGTCAGCGCGGAGATAAGGAAAAAGATGACGCTGGTGATTGACATGGATACCTTCGAGGTGTTGAATGCCGATGAAGACCAGTTCACATGCGACGGCAAGACTTCAATTCCGACACCCGAAGACATTGCCACAATCATTTATACCTCCGGTACGACGGGAAGTGCCAAGGGAGTCGTACTGAGCCATCGCAACCTTACATCGAATGTGATTTCATGCTACAGGACCTGTAAAAGGACCTCAAAGGACAGATGGCTTTCAATCCTGCCGATGGCGCATACCCTGGAAATGACCATCTGCATGCTTTATCCCATGTATTGCGGAGCAACGGTTTACTATCTTTCAAAACCGCCTGTAGCATCAATCCTGATGAAGGCTCTGAAAACCGTCAAACCGACGACAATGCTTTCCGTGCCGCTCATCATCGAGAAGGTATATAAGGCAAGCGTATTACCGACAATCCAGAA
>CAMCIE010000231.1 GCA_945874815.1 uncultured Bacteroidales bacterium | reverse complement strand
CCGGCATGGCGCGGTACTGCCAGCTCGTGAGGATGTGCATGGCGGAGTACGAGAAGTCCCTGCGGTGCAAGTTCGAGCAGTACACATTCGGATACGGCGGTGCGGAGAGCTACGACAGCTTCGGCAGGAGCGCGAACGACATAGCAAGGCTCGTGATGAAGCTCTGCGACAAGGGAAAGGTTGACGGGGTGCTCTCGAAGATTGAGAGGTACATCGACCGCTTCAAGGAGCAGGGCCGCTTCACGAAGGAGGACTACCAACGATTTATACTCAAGTGAAGCGATGAACCCGACACAAAGAGCATGGACATACAACGAGGAATGGATACTCCGGCAGGAATACCCCAAGAAACCCACCGCAGAGGTTGCAAAAATACTCAGGCGGAGCATCTACGCAGTTAACGTGAAAGCGAGCCACCTTGGGCTTAAGAAGCGGCACTACGGGGTTGTTTGGACTGACAAGATGCTGAAGCTCCTTCGGGATTACTACCCGACAATGACAAACTTCTCCCTGTCGAGGCTCGTAGGAGTCAGCCAGCGGACAATGATACGCAAGGCGAGGGAGCTTGGACTGGAGAAGGCAGATGACTTTATGGAAATCAACCGGAAGAGCATCAGCGAGAGCATAAGTGCAGGAGTCAGGAGACACGGGCCGCAGCCTACCCATTTCCGCAAGGGAGAGAGGGCAAACCCGGATGGAGAGTTCAGGCCCGGCCACCGGGAGAGTCCGGAAGTCAAGGCCAAGCGGTCTGCCTCCCTGAAGGAGACATGGAAGAGGAAGAAGATTTTGAAAAGGTATGGACTTTAGCGAATCAATCTTATGAGTAAGATGCGATGCAGGCAATGCCTATGGTACAACTACGACTTCTTCGGGCACAGGTATGAGGAAGGCAAGTCCTTCTGCGGACTGCACGGAAGAACCAAGGTTGACCCGGACGGCGAGCAGGTAAACCTTCTCGGAGCCGACAAGAAAGGATGCGGATTCCAAACCGCTGAAATACAAGGGACACTGTTTGACAGCTTGCCGGAAGATATTGGATAGAATATCAACCAATGAACACCTACGACATAGCGATAAGGCTGACTGACGGCAGCCGGAAAATAATGACCGTCAGGGCCACCACCGCCAATGCAGCGGAGAGGATGGTCAAGGAGAGATACCCGGTGAGTTACCGGGAAACGGAATCAATTCAAATCAAAATCAAATGAAAACAAAAAAACAGATTATCGAATGGCTGAAAGCTCAAGATTGGTTTAAGGAGTTCTGCGCCAATTCAGGCTTCCTTGACGAAGGAGAACTCTCTAACTACGTGATGAGGATGAATGGGTGCAAGGAGCATCTTATTGAAGCTGCATTTGTATGGCCGCACGCAGAATATGATTTTTGGCAGAATGCGGAATATGACTATTTAACGTGGCTTTGCCCTGGTGAGACTAAACCAGAAAGTGTGCCGGATGACTCCAGATTCATCTTCGACCGGGGCAGCAAGGAGGCTCCATTCTATATGGTATATGCTGAGGGGAAGTCTTCTCCGACCTTCAAGCATGGCTCAATGGAGGAGGCGACAAAGGAGGCAGACCGTCTCGCAAAGTTGCTGAACGCGAAGACTTATATACTCGCAGCCGTGATGGAGATAAGACCGGAAATAGTCACATCTGCGGTCGGCATTGACGATATGGAGCATCAGGAAGACAACCCATTCTAAAATCGAAATATTATGAAACAATATTTCATAACGTTGGATTACACCCAGAGAAATCTCTCCGCAATGGAGAGAGACCTGCTCGATCAGGCGAGGCCGTTCAGCAACTGCCTGATTTTGGAAAGCCAGATTGACGGTCTGGAGGACTATTTCAGGAAAGTGCAGGAGGCGTTCCACAAGGCCAAGCCGAGGCTTAAGACGGTTGATATTTCAAAGTGGATGACCGGGATAGGCACGTGCTACATACATGTCGGGCAGATAACCCTGCATCTTCAGGAAGTGAGCAGCCTTCCTCCGGTGTTCAATAACTTTTTAATCAAGGGTGAGCTATGAAAGCGGATACGATAAACCTCTACATGGACAGCGTGGTCAACGGCAAGCGTGTCGGGGACATGACCTTTTACGAGGTTCATAGGCTTGCATACGACCTGATTATGGTCAAGAGGACATGCAATCAGGTTGTCCTGCTCCAGAAGGTTGATGATGCCGAGAGGGTCGTCCTCGAGTTCAGCAGAAAGGATTTTTTAAAAGAAGAACAGTTATGAAAACAATCGAAGAAAGAGCTATGGAATATGCCTCTAAAAAGGCCGATATATCCCTAAGTGCTATATACAATGAAGCTCTTGCTAATATTTATGAAGAAGCCTATATCGCAGGTGCAAAAGAGCAGAATCGGATTGATATTGACAAGGCCTGCGATTGGCTTAAAGCAAGGAATGTTCTCACTGATGCGAGTCTTGATGGTTTTAGAAAAGCAATGGAGGAGGAAAAATGACGTACGAGCAGATTAAGGGCATCAGGTTCCGCTTTGTGAGCCACATAGCGATGTCGGATTTCCACACAAGCCAATACGTGGCTAAAGATGTTCCTTTTGACCTCAGGCTGGAGATGGTAGTGCCTACTGAAGAATACAAGTATGAGAACCCGAAGGCAAGATGCAGAAGACGGTACATGCTGGACGGGCATTGGATGAGAAGAAAGAAATTAATCGAAAAGCTAAAGGAGATTGAAATATGAAATGCAAGGAACTTCAAATTTTTGACTGGGTGCAGGACAAGAACGGTTTCCAGTGGCAGATAATAGGCGTGGGCGATGATTATGCCTATGCTACCTTTGAGGGCAATGAAGGCGACCCTTGGGAGTTCAATGACAAGGACGACCAGCCGGAGGGCATTCCGCTGACCAAGGAGATGCTGGATGCCAACGGATTCAGGTACGAGAATGACCACGGGCCTTTCTATCGTTCGATTCTTGGAAGCTATTTCTCCGTGTCTGAGTACTGCGTCTGTGTGGAATGGAAGGAAACTTCAGAGGGCCGAAAGATATGCTACATCGACTGCGAAAAACGGAAGGATGGCAGAGGAAGCTCGGCAACCATAAGGGGAGAACTTTACGTTCATACCCTCCAGCAAGCACTGCGGCTCGTCGGGCTTTCGGAGATTGCGGACAATTTCAAGGTTTAAAGGAGAAAAGATATGAAGACGATACAGCAAAGGGCAGATGATTACGTAGGTCACCCGGAAGAAATAGACGAGTTCTCATCTGCAACCATCAAAAGACAGGCGTTCATCGATGGAGCAAGGG
>CAMCIE010000230.1 GCA_945874815.1 uncultured Bacteroidales bacterium | reverse complement strand
ATGTAATCCGCTTCTACGGTTCAGCTGACCTGAGGAACTGGGAGCTTCTCAGTGAATTCGGAAGAGGAATAGGCTCACACGCAGCGGTCTGGGAGTGCCCTGACCTGATGAAATTCACCTGGAACGGACAGGAAAAATGGGTTCTTTTAGTGAGCATAAACCCGGGCGGGCCTAACGGAGGAAGTGTGACACAATACTTCATCGGAAATTTCGACGGTAAGAAATTCACTGCAGACCCTCTGCCTTACCCGCTCTGGATCGACCTCGGAACAGACAACTATGCAGGTGTAACCTTCGGAAATGTCGCATCTGACAGACACGTATTCATGGGATGGATGAGCAACTGGTGGTACACAAACCAAACACCTACCCGCTACTTCAGGAATTCAATGACAATTCCTCGCGACCTAAGCCTTAAACACAATGGAAAACATCTGATTCTCGCCAGCACTCCATCTCCTGAAATCCTGAAAGCCAGAGGAAAATGCAATGAATTTGAAAGCATCAGCCTTACTGAAAACTGGAAACTTGAGCAGATTTCAGAAAGCAACAGCGGTGCTTATGAGATTGACCTGACCATCGTTCCGGAAACTGGCAGGAAACTGAATATGAGCCTGCTTAACAGCAAGGGAGAAAATGCAGCATTCTCATTCGATTTCAATGACCTCAGCCTGAGCCTCGACCGCTCTGAATCAGGACTTGTGGATTTCTCTCCTAAATATGTGACCACTCCGATAGTCACCCCTATAGTCAGGAGAAACGAATACAAGATTCAGCTCTTCGTGGACAGACTCTCCACGGAAATGTTCATCAATGACGGAGACGTCGTATTCACCAACTGCGTCTTCCCTACAGAAAGACTCAACAGTCTTCTTTTGGAAAGCAAGGACGGATCCTTCCTCATCAAAGACTTCTGCATTTACGAAATGAACAACAAATAGTCATGAAACAGAATAACATAAGCCGCCTCGTTCCACTTATGCTGGCCTTCTTCTCCATGGGCTTCGTGGACATGGTCGGAACCGCAACAAACTATGTGAAAGCCGATTTCGCGCTTTCAGACACTATGGCAAACTTCCTGCCTTCAATGGTATTCCTCTGGTTCTTCTTCCTGTCAGTGCCGACCAGCCTGCTGATGAACAGAATCGGAAAAAAGAAAACAGTGATGCTCAGCATCATCATCACGGCATTGGCCCTGTTCATTCCGTTGATTTCCTACAGCTACCCTGTCATGCTGGTTTCATTCTGCTTCCTCGGCATCGGAAACACCCTCATGCAGGTGTCCCTCAACCCGCTGATCAACTGCGTGGTGAAAGGTGACAAACTGGCGAGCACCCTGACTTTCGGACAGTTCGTAAAAGCAATCGCCTCATTCATAGCGCCTATACTGGCAAGCTACCTTGCAGTCAAGTTCAACAACTGGATGCTCCTCTACCCTATCTTCGGAATCATCGCCATTGCGGCAGTCCTCTACCTGGGCTTTTCAAAGATAGAAGAAGAACCGTCAGCAAGCACTGGCACCGGCTTCTTCGACTGCATCAAGATGCTCGGTACACCATCTGTCCTCCTGCTATTCCTTGGCATCGTTGCACATGTGGGCATTGACGTGGGCATCAACACATGCGCGCCGAAAATCATTATCGAAAGACTCGGACTCCCGCTTTCAGAGGCAGCGCTTGCCACCAGCATCTATTTTCTTTTCAGGACTCTGGGATGCCTCTCCGGATCATACATCCTCTCTAAGGTTGAAACCCGTAAATTCTTCGCCTTCAGCGTGATACTCATGATTTTGTCAATGGCAGGACTCTTCTTCATGAAATCACTCACAGGCCTTTACATTGCCATCGCCCTTGTTGGATTCGGCAACTCTAACATATTCCCGATGATATTCTCCAAAGCCCTTCTTTCACGTCCTGACAAAGAAAATGAAATGTCCGGACTTATGATTATGGGTCTTATCGGAGGCACGATCTTCCCTCTGCTGATGGGTGTCGCATCAGATGCAGCCGGCAGCCAGATCGGATCTGTCCTGGTGGTGAGCATCGGAGTAATCTACCTTGCAGTACTGTCAGTCAAATTCTTGAAAACCAAAGAGTAATGAAAGGAAAAATCATCGGACTGGGAGAAATCCTCTGGGATATGCTCCCTCAGGGAAAACAACTCGGCGGAGCACCTGCAAACTTCGCCTACCATGTTTGCCGTCTCGGAGGAGACGGTTGGGCAGTGAGCTCAATCTGTGATGATGAACTTGGCGGTGAAATCAAGGATGTACTGAACAAGAAGGGATTGAACGCCATCCTCGAAGAGGTGGAGCAACCTACCGGAACAGTACAGGTGAGTCTGGATGCGGCCGGAGTACCGACCTATACTATCATGGAGGATGTCGCATGGGACAATATTCCATTCACCGACAGGATTATGTCCCTTGCCCGTGAATCATCGGCAGTATGTTTCGGAACCCTCGCCCAGAGATCGGCAATAAGCAGGGAAACAATATGGAAATTCATCAAATCAATGCCGGAGGACAGCCTGAAAGTTTATGACATAAACCTCAGACAGCATTATTTCGACAAAGAACTGATTTGTGCCAACCTTGAGATTTCGGACATTCTGAAAATAAATGACGACGAACTTGAAATTGTCAGCACAATGCTCGGAATCGAAGGCAGCCAGGTGGAGAGATGCCGTGCTGTCATTGCACAATTCGGTCTGAGGTTCATCATCCTCACCAAAGGCAGCAAAGGCAGCGACGTCATTACGATGGAGAAAGTCCATTCGATAGTTCCGGAAAAAATAACAATCGCAGATACCGTAGGAGCCGGAGACTCATTCACTGCAGCCTTCATCATATCCTACCTCAAAGGAGAACCTATCGAAAAATGCCACACCCTGGCAGGAAAAATCTCATCCTATGTATGTACAAAGGCAGGAGCAATGCCTGAATACGACAACCACATATTATCACAATTATAATAACCTAATCATCACTAAATTATGAAACGAACACTTATGTATCGATGCTGCATAGCAGCCTTGATGCTATTTGTATCCGTCGCGTCATTCGCGCAGAAAACCAACATTGGCGGAACAGTCGTATCCGCAACAAATGAGCCGATTGTCGGCGCCGCCATCATCGACCTCGCCACCAAGGAGGGAGTGGTGACCGACATTGAAGGTAAATTCACTCTCAACACTACCGCAGGTGCAAACCTCGAAGTATCATGCCTGGGTTATGAAACCGTGAAAGTTCAGGCAAAGGACGGAATGACAATCACTCTTGTCGAGGCCGTCAACATGATGGAAGAGACAGTACTGGTCGGTTATACCACC
>CAMCIE010000229.1 GCA_945874815.1 uncultured Bacteroidales bacterium | reverse complement strand
CGTTTGCCTTCGCCTGAAGGGCTCTTTCATCAATCCGGAGTAGCGGCTAAGCCGGTCTCCTGGATTTTTCCGCAGTCCCGGCAACCATCAGGCAGCTCCCGAAAATTCGCATCTTGACGTGAAGGTCCTGTGATTTCTGACCGGACTGTGCTTATGTAAATCTGTCAGTAAGATATTAACGTTTACTGAACTGGAAGCGTCTGCGTGCACCAGGCTGACCAGGTTTCTTCCTCTCGACTTCACGTGCGTCACGGGTGAGGAATCCTGCGGCCTTGAGGGCTGGGCGGTAAGCCTCTTTATCAATCTCGCAAAGTGCGCGGCTGATACCGAGTCTGAGTGCCTCTGCCTGACCTTTGATTCCACCTCCGTCGAGGTTAACCTTAACGTCAAACTGAGCTGTCGTTCCTGTTACTTCAAAAGGCTGATTTACAATGTAACGGAGGGTGTCCTCTTTGAAATAGTCATTGAGCTCACGGCCGTTGATAGTGATGTCACCTTTTCCAGGCACGACATAAACGCGAGCGACTGCTGATTTACGTCTTCCAAGGGCGTTTACTTGTTTCATGCTCTGCTTAAATTTCGTTTAATGTAATGGTTTTAGGATTCTGTGCCTGGTGCGGATGCTCGTTACCTGTGTAAAGGTAAAGGTTGTTTATGAGCTTTGCACCAAGACGGTTTTTAGGAAGCATGCCTTTGACAGCCATCCTTACGAGTTCTGTTGGTTTCTTTGCAAGAATCTCCTTCGGAGTGGTGAAACGCTGTCCTCCCGGATATCCGGTATGACGAACGTACACCCTGTCAGTCATTTTGTTTCCAGTAAGTCTCACTTTGTCAGCATTGAGAATGATGACATTGTCACCACAGTCAAGGTTTGGAGTGAAACAAGGTTTGTTCTTACCGCGGAGGATAAGGGCAACCCTGGAAGCAAGACGTCCGAGAACGAGGTCAGTTGCATCGATCACAACCCACTCTTTCTTGATATCACCCGCTTTGAGGGATACCGTTTTGTAGCTTTGTGTGTCCATCTTGTTCTTTTAAATGGTTAATACTTAAAAATTTACGCGATCCCTACTCTACATAGGGGGCGCAAAGATAAGAATAATTTTTGTTTTAGGCAAATATTTGATTAATTGTTCATTGCAACAGTTTTCCATATTTCTTCTATTCTTATATATTTCTCCAAATGGGTTAAAAAAAATAAGGATTTGTTAAGATTTTGTTTAATTTTGCGCGGTAATTCGTCGAATTGGATTCCAATTCACAAACCTTTTAAACTTAATATGGGAACAACAGCAGTTATCTCTGCAATACTTACGCTTCTTGCCGGTATTGGTATTTTCCTGGTTGCGTGCCAAATGATGAGCTCCAACCTTGAGGCAGCCAGTTCAGAAAGATTGAAACACATGTTTGCGAAAGCATCGAAAAGCAAGCTTCTCGGTGTGGGCATCGGCGCCTTGGGAACGGCGGCTATCCAAAGTTCCGGAGCAACAACCGTGATGACCATCGGTTTTGTCAACGCCGGCATCATTTCACTTTCACAGGCAGCCACTATTATATATGGTGCGAATATCGGTACCACCGTCACGGCACAGATAGTCGCTCTGGGTATGTTCGGAGGAGGCGGAATCTCAACATCAGTGATTTTCTCCGCATTTGCCGGACTGGGCGCTTTCCTGAGCATGTTCTCAAAGAGCAGTTCATGGAAAACCTTGGGTGGCATCCTCGCCGGATTCGGAATGCTCTTCGTCGGTTTGTCCCTCATGAGCGGATCAATGGAAGATTTCGCCAATCTGGAAGTGGTCAAGACTTTCCTTGCATCAATCGGCAATCCTATACTTCTTGTAATTCTCGGTGCGCTTTTCACAGCCATCATCCAGAGTTCTTCGGTGATGACCTCCATAGCCCTTGCGATGGTAGTGACCGGGCTCATTTCTCTTGAGCAGGGTATATTCCTGACCATGGGTTCCAACATCGGTTCCTGCGTTGTTGCAATCATAGCCGGAATCACCAGCAGCAAGAATGCAAAGAGAACAGCGCTCATCCACCTCATTTTCAACTGCGCCGGTGTAGTCCTTTTCATGATTGTGAGCTGGATTCTCGGTCTTTCAACAGGTGGCCGCATCAATTTCGGAAGCATTTTCGAAACCGCATTTCCGGGAGCGCCTCAGACCCAGCTTGCAATGTTCCATACATTCTTCAATGTCATTACCGTTGTCTGCATGCTTCCACTGACTGAGCTTCTGGTCAACATCGTCGTGAAAATGGTTCCGGACTCGAAAGAGATTGCAGACCCAGATGCGCCACGCCTTCATTATGTGGATGAGAACATGCTCAAGACCCCTCCTGTGGCTGTTCAGCAGACCAAGAGGGAGATTGGCAGGATGGCAACTCTGGCCATTGAGAACTTCAACAGAGCCGTACACATGGTAAGTACCCTGACCTTCAACGAAAAGGAAGTCTTTGAAAAGACAGAGCAGGAGCTCAACTTCATCAACAGGGATCTGGTTGACTTCGTGGTGAGACTGTCCGAGCACAAAGGAATCAGCGAACGCGACCACGTTTACCTTGCTACAACTTACAGGACCGTCCGCGACCTTGAGCGTATCGGAGACTATGCCGAGAACATTCTTGAATATTCAGAGGCAATGGCAGAAGGAGGCAAAGGTTTTTCTGAAGATGCTCTCAGCGAGATCCGAACCCTTCAGGTCCTCATCACAGACCTTTACAATTACGCCATGAAAGCTTATGAAGACGAGGATTTCAAGGCTCTTGACCAGGCGAATGAAGTGGAGGAGAAAATCGATGATTTCACCAAGATGATGGAAGACCACCACATCAAACGCCTATCAGAAGGCACCTGCTCTTCTCAGGTCGGCTCACAATACCTCTCTCTTTCATCCAATGCGGAGCGTATTGCAGACCACCTTGTCAACGTTGCCAAGACTATCCGCAGCCTTAAGAAATTCAAATAACAGAATACCAATGAAAAACCGGTCCTCCTAACTGTTCGGAGGACCGGTTTTTCATTGACGGATGGCTACTTGCCGCGTCCGCTTGCTGTTATCATTCCTGAAAGAACGGAATTGAACTCATCTGCACCGAGAAGCTGTTCAAGTGTCAGGTGCATGCGGTAGCGCCAGTAGTGACGTGAGTTGGCCGGTACATTGATGCGCTCATCATTCGGATTTTCCCTGCGGAGCGCTCCATCCATTGACAGCCAGTCCTGAAGAGGGAGGATGGTGAGCATTGAAGGAGACCAGAGATGCTGCTCGAGAATCCTGCGGCAAATCCATGGTTCACAGAACATCGGAGTCTCGCCCTGTCCGCCTATCATAT
>CAMCIE010000228.1 GCA_945874815.1 uncultured Bacteroidales bacterium | reverse complement strand
GCAGGAAGCAGCTGAAAAAATCCTAAGTTCACGACTGGCTATCAATCCATTACGTGCAGGAGCATTGGCAATCGGCTGTGGTTTTCTGATGACCACGGCGGTTACATTTGCCCGTCAGAACCACTATCTGCCGCTCCTTTTCTGCGTTCCTATGTTCATCGTCTGCGGCTTCCCGCACTGCATTGCCGACGCATTTTATTACCTTACTTGCAGCCTTGACTTCTGGAAACAGAATCTTGCAGGCATAGCAATGCTGTACCCGTGCATAGTAATCGGCAACTTCATCGGCTGCAATCTTTATCGTATAGTCGTAGGTTCGGACAAATAAGCCTGACTGCAGGACATGGTCACTGGCTGACCTTTCCCACACAACGCAAGGCACAGTTGATGCCGTCGATGGCAGAGGAAACGATGCCTCCCGCATAGCCTGCACCCTCCCCGCAAGGATACAATCCTGGAAGCTGGACATGTTCAAGCGTCTCTGAATCACGAGGAATCCTCACCGGAGATGAAGTTCTTGACTCCACGCCGAGAAGAAGGGCATCATTGGTGTAATAACCATGCATCTGCTTGTTGCCAATCTGAGGAAACGCATATTTGAGACGAAGGGAAACATGCTCAGGAAGGAGTTCATGCAAAGGAGCTGACACTGTACCCGGATGATATGATGTGGCTGGCAGGCCTGCAGAAGGCACCCTGCGGCAGAAATCCATCATCCTCTGAGCCGGAGCCTTCAGCGAACCACTGTAATCGAACATCGACTTTTCCACATCCTTCTGGAACTGAAGCAGGGCAAGCGGGCCGTATTTGGCATATTCAGGCATATCTTCAGGTTCAATGGAAACGACTACTCCCGAGTTAGCCCACTTGGAATTCCGGGCAGAATTGGACATGCCGTTCAGAACCAGCTCTCCGGGAGCAGTGGCTGATGGGACCAGGATACCTCCGGGACACATGCAGAAAGAGAACACTCCCCTTCCCTCGATCTGGGTGACGAAAGAATATTCGGCGGTAGGCATGAAAGGCTGGTACTTTCCATGATACCTTATATTATTGATCAAAGATTGAGGATGCTCCACACGCACGCCCAGAGCAAATCCCTTGGCCTGGATATCCCACCCTTTCCTGTCGAAAAGTTCATATATGTCACGAGCTGAATGGCCAGTGGCAAGAATCACTTTTTCAGCATTGTAAACAGTTCCGTCTGAAGCAGTTACATCAAAACCTCCATTACTCTTGCGCTCAATGTCCACTACCCTTGTCCCAAAATGATATTCTCCGCCATGCTCAATTATGCACTGACGGATATTTTCCACAACCACAGGCAGTTTATCGCTGCCGATATGAGGATGGGCGTCAATCAGGATGGAAGGATCGGCACCGAACCGCACCAGCTGATGAAGGACCTCACGGATATCTCCCCTTTTTGATGAACGGGTGTATAGCTTGCCATCAGAAAAAGTGCCTGCACCACCCTCTCCGAAACAATAGTTGGAATCCGAATTCACCACTCCTTCCCTGGAAAGCTTCGCCATATCGAATTTCCTCGCATGCACATCCTTTCCCCTTTCGAGAATTACCGGCTTGATTCCCTCCATGATAAGTCTCAATGCGGCGAACATACCGGCCGGACCAGCACCGATGACCAGCACCTGCGGGGCTGACGAAACATCCTTATACTCAGGGAGCTGATATTCAAGAGGAGATTCTCCCGGACGATAGACCTCAATCTGGTAGCGGTACAGGACATCAGTGCGGGCATCTATGGAGCGTCGCACTATCCGGTAAGGTACTTTGATTTTTGGAGAAACGCCGAGTGCTTTCACAGCTGCGGCCTGTATCTGGTCTTCCGGCAGTTCCCTGCCCAGTTTGCAAGTTAATTCAACTGTCTTCATATATGGTGGTGGAAAAAATTAAAATTCGGCAAGGCGGCTTACAGGAGCGACATCCAGTCCGGTCCGTTCCCCGTTCCTGTAGTGGAACCACCCTGCTACCGCGATCATTGCCGCATTGTCAGTGGTGAATTTGAACTCAGGGAGGAAAACCGTCCATCCGCGTTTTCGACCTTCTTCAAGCATCCTGGAACGGAGTCCGCTGTTTGCCGAGACACCTCCTCCTATGGCTATCTGACGGATGCCGGTCTGCTTTGCAGCTTTTATCAGTTTATCTAACAATATGTCTATCAGCGCTTTCTGGAAACTTGCACAGATGTCTGCCTTATTGTTTTCCATGAACATCGGGTCCTGTGCCATCTGGTCCCTGACGAAATAAAGGAGGGATGTCTTTATGCCACTGAAACTGTAGTCCAGTCCCGGAACATGGGGTTTGGAAAACTTGAATTTGAGAGGATCACCCTCTTTGGCAAGCCTGTCCACAATGGGGCCTCCGGGGTAGCCGAGTCCCATCATCTTCGAGCATTTGTCGAAAGCCTCACCCACTGCATCATCTATGGTTTGTCCGAGAATTTCATATTCCAGAGGACTATCCACCTTGACTATCTGCGAGTTACCTCCTGATACCAGCAGACAGAGATATGGAAATTTCGGCTGGCGGTTTTCCACGCCGGGCTGTTTGATGAAATTGGCGAGGATGTGACCCTGAAGATGGTTGACTTCTACCAGTGGCTTGCCCAATGCGATGGACAGGCCCTTGGCGAAAGATGTGCCCACAAGCAGCGATCCAAGAAGGCCGGGGCCTCTGGTAAAGGCAATTGCCGTAATATCCTCCGGCTTTATTCCGGCCCTTGTAATTGCCTCACTCACAACTGGTACGATGTTCAGCTGATGTGCTCTTGAGGCCAGTTCGGGAATGACTCCGCCGTATGCTTTATGTACATCCTGGCTCGCAAGGACGTTGGACAGAAGGAAGCCGTCGCTGATGATGGCTGCCGATGTGTCGTCGCAGGATGATTCTATGCCTAATATTATTTCGGACATGGTTTGCTGTTTTTGGTTTATTTTAGATTCCTCGGCTTCGCTCGGAATGACAATCATTCAGGCAAGGCTCGGAATGACAATCGTTCAGGCAAGACTCGGAATGACAATTGCAGTCTGCAAAAGTACGGTTTTTATCCGGATATTTTTTATTATTTTTGCAGGTTGGACTTAAAATAAGATATTTACTATCAAAAAGGCACTTAAAATACTCTGGCGGATTGTAGTCGGAATCGCCATCATTATCACAGCGGCACTCATCACATTGCAGTTTCCGCGCGTGCAGACGGCCATTGCCAAAGCCGTCGTAAGTGCCCTGTCGGAAAGCATCGACGGAGAAATCCATTTCGACAAAATCCACTTCAGGCCATTCACGACACTGATTCTGAAAAATGCTGTCATAATAGACAAGAA
>CAMCIE010000227.1 GCA_945874815.1 uncultured Bacteroidales bacterium | reverse complement strand
GTTGGCAGTGGAGAAACTTACGCCAATTTTGAAGAGTTTCCTGGAATCGTTCACGAAAGGCTTTGCATAGCCTTTGTCCTCAATCTGCTGGAGGGCTGCGTCGGCGGTATTGTCAATCTTCAGTTCAACGATGTAGATGTAATCCTTGGTCTGGAGCAACAGGTCTATCCGTCCGTTGCTGGTGCTTCTTTCTGCCTGGACATATTCGCCGAGAAGCTCCATTATGATGTACATCGCATACTGGAAATTCTTTTCCGCATCACCCTGAATCTGGTAGGTCGTATTTGCAAACAAGGCCTCCAAGGTCCGCATGAAAACGTCAGGGGCACCACCTCTGAGAGCTCGCGCCAATGTCGAGGTCGTCGTATTGCCCTCTGCCGGGTTGACGGGGACATAATACGAATAGATGAATTTGAGGAAACCGTTTTTGACTTCATCGTTTGGAAATCCAAGAGTATATTCCCTGAATTCCTGATCGTAATCCTTAATTGTCAGATAGCCTGTCTGGAAAAATAACGGAACTGGCCTGTTTACAATATCTTGCATACCGCTCAGGTCCTCCACCGATACAACCACATTGTCAGACAGGGTGGTAATGTCGAACGAGGTCTTCTTCATCACGCTGACCAGGAGCGTCGGAGTGCCGGTTTCAAACCAATAGTCTCTAAACTTGTTGGAAATGAATGTGTTCAACAAGCTGAACGGGTTGTACATACCTGGGGAATCTTCACAGAAATGATAGCCGTCGTATTTGTATTTCAGTTTATCGTAGCATTCCTCAATGCTTAACTTATTGGCTTGGGCCAGTTCAGCAACACTTTCGTTAAAACATGTACGGAGTTCTTCTTCCGAAATTCCACAGATGTCTGCGTATTCGGTCTCCATTGATATATCACGAAGGTTGTTCAGACTACTGAATACGCTCAATTTTCCAATCTTTGACACACCAGTCAGAAATCCAAATTTGATCTGTCCGTCCTTCGCTTTCAGCACGCTGTAGAAGCCCTGAAGAGTCTTCTTGAAGTTGTCGGCAAGCTCTGGATTGACAAGATTATCAACTATCGGTTTGTCATATTCATCAATCAGGATGACAACTTTATGTCCGGTAGATTCGTATGCCGCGTCTATGATGTTTTGAAATCTCAAACCGGGAACTGTTGACGAAGCAGTAATACCATATTCCGCCTCCCAGTCGGATAGTTTGTCGTTGAGGACTTGATCCAATACGTCGTCTGAGTTGTATGCTATTCCATTGAGGTCAAGATGCAATACCGGATATTGTATCCAATCCTTTTCCAGTTGCTCCAAAGCCAGGCCTTTGAACAGATCCTTTTTACCTGAGAAATAAGCATCCATAGTGGATATGAGAAGGCTCTTGCCGAACCTGCGAGGGCGGCTGAGAAAATAGTATGTCCCTGAAGTGGCCAGTTTGTAAATCAGGGCAGTCTTGTCCACATAAGTATAGCCACCTTCGCGGAGTTTCTCAAAATTCTGAATGCCTATCGGGTACAACATAACACATCGGTTTAGAATTTCCGCAAACTTACATAAAATCTTCCGATTTTACGCCAGTTGGATAAAAATCAAGACCGCCGTGCAAGTAAATTACAGTTCTACGAAGCGATATTTGGATTCGTTGCGAGGCTTGGCTTTGGGACTTTCGTCAGCATAGCCGAATCCGATGCATATAATCATTTCATAACCATTGCTGAAACCGAGTTTCTGCTGGACGGTCTTTATTGCCGCGCAGGAAGGATCTTCCGGTGAAGCTATGAACCTGACAGGACTGCCGAGACATACCGATCCCACGCCCATTGACCAGGCAGAAAGGATCATATTGCCGGCAAGCAGGCCGCAGTCTATCGGAGAGAAATCATAATTCGTATCGTTGGCGATGAAAACCACTACAGGGGCGCCTCTGAAACAGTCCCTTGCCATTCTATTGCCTGGATTTGCCTCAGCCATAGCATCCTTGATACTTTCGAGCAAGACAGGATTGTCCACGACACGAATCTCCCACGATTGCTTGTTCATTCCGTTGGGCGCATTGATTCCGGCCTGAAGTATCTGTTCAAGAGTATCCCTGCCTACAGTCACAGCCTTGTATTTCCTGATGCTCCTGCGGCTCATGATTACTTCCCTGACTGTTTCTGAGATGGATTTCTGCTCCTGTGCAAAGCAAGCGCCTGAAATATACGTGATTCAATTTGCGAAGGTAACGAATCTTTGGATTATTTTCTAAATTTGCCTTCCTGAAAATAATACCATATTTGCGAAACTTGAGTAATGAATTTGATTTCGCAAGCATTGAAACTTAGCAAAATATTATGCAGATTCTTTTGGCAAGTGCAAAAATCATGAGGGAAGGCTGCCGGTACGGTGGCATGACGACAACCCGGCCACTGTTTGAGGAAGCGGCTGCCGGATTTGCCGCCGACCTTTCACGAATGACCATGGACGAGATTGCAGACGCATTTTCATGCAGTTTGAAGATTGCAGAGCTGAATCTTGAAAGGTACAAGATTTTCGGCACGGACGAAGCGGAGCTTACCCCTGCCATTTTTGCGTATTTCGGTCAGGCTTACAAGCACCTGAAAGCAGACGAACTTTCGGCGGAAGACCTGGAATGGTCCTGCTCCCATCTTTGGATATCATCCTGCATGTATGGGATGCTGCGTCCCTCGGACGTAATCAACCAATACCGCATGGACGGAAGCCTAATCCTGCCCTCAAGCGGTGAAGGAAAAGTGTCTGATTTCTGGAAAAGCAGACTTACAGACCTGCTGATCGGGAGAGTGCTTGCCGATGACGGAATCCTGATCTATCTCGATACTGATGAATATCGTGCTCTCTTTGACTGGAAACGCGTAATTTCAAGCATCCGGGTGATTGAGCCGGTTTTTCACGTCATCAAAGGTGACAAGCTCACCACCCCTGCTGTCTGGGCAAAGACCTGCCGTGGTGCAATGACAAAATACATAATTGAAAACAGGATAATCAATCCTGAGGACATCAACTCATTCAATGTCAACGGCTTCCAATATAATTCATCCCTTTCAACTCCGGACAGGCCTGTCTTTGTGAAACGATGATTCGCAATCAACACTACCCTGCTTCAAACTATCATCGATTTTCATTCTATATTCCGGCTCCGTCGTCGAAGCCGGGCACATAGATAATTCCAAAAAATTTAATAATACCTTGCATATATTTCAAAATAATCAAAAATAATGATATCTTTACGGATGCAAAATAAAAAAACTGAACATGAAAATCAAAGAAGGATTTGTACTGAGAGAAGTGTGCGGAGAACACATCGTTACAGCCGAAGGCTTGGAGAACATCAATTTCAACAAACTGAT
>CAMCIE010000226.1 GCA_945874815.1 uncultured Bacteroidales bacterium | reverse complement strand
GAATTGCAATTAAAGGATTTGTGCGACCACGAGCATTGCGGCTGTCACGAGCACGGCGGCGTGTTGCGTCCTGCGCTGTTGCACACGGCAAAAATGTTTGGCTTTGTCTTTTTAATCACGCTTGTTTTAAATTTCTTGGTGGAATTCTTGGGGCACGAACGCTTGGAAACACTCCTTCTGCACGATTCGGTGTTTCAGCCGTTTTTAACCGCCCTGTTCGGCTTGATTCCGAACTGTGCCGCCTCGGTGTTGCTTACGCAGTTGTACTTGGAAGGCGCGTTGCAATTCGGCGCGGTGGTTGCGGGGCTTTGCACAGGCGCGGGTGCGGGGCTGTTGGTCTTGTTCCGCGAAAACCGCAATCCGAAAGACAATTTGAAAATCTTGCTGCTTGAGGCAATCTTTGACGAATTGATCGTGGCAGGGCAGTAGAAGATGCTATTGTTCCACCAGTTACCACCGGCTATGTTCATGTGAACTGCTCCAAGTTCATTGTCAAATTCAATGGTATTGCCTTCTCCAAGAGCAAGGTTCCAGGTATCCGGAACACAGTTCTGACGGCTTGTAGTAGCCTGGAACACGATATTCTGCGAATTCATCAGCTCAACAGGAGGTACGACAGTCTCGGTAACTTCACCGCCGCCGTCAACGCTGTCCTCGAACCAATCCTCAATCTCAAGCTCGGCGAATGTTGCCTCGATGGCACCGTCTTCCTTGACAGTAAGAGTGATTTTCTTAATCGTGCCGGTGTTGAAAGCGATATTGTTGGCAGGGACATACTCCCAGTTCTTGCCACCGGAAGTGATGCTGAGAAGCTTGGTCTGGGCAGTTACAACCTGTGAAGGAACCATTGCCCAGAACTCATTCTTGCTTACATTCCAGGCAGCGATGCCGGTAGGGTTACCTGAAGTAGTGAGTTCATTGGAAACGTATTCCCACTGGACACCAGGCATGATATTCTCCAAAACGACGTCTGTAGCGTCCTCGGGGCCCTTCCAGATAATCTTGGCCATTGCGAGCCTGTGTTTGAAGCGGAGAGTCACCTCACCACCGTCAGCAGGGTCGCCCATTGCTGTTGCAGTGAGGAAGTCGTTCTGGTTGAATGCTTCTTCTGTGCTCTGGTCTGAAGCAACTGTCATGCTAACCTTTCCACCTTGTACAGATGAAGCAGGATAGTGGGCATAGAAGGTAGCCTTGCTGTCTTTGTTGTAGTAGTAAGAATCACCGCTCAAGCTTCCGTTTGAAGTCACGGTGAACTTCGCGCCGTCCATGTCAGCTGCAAGTCCTGTTGAACTGATGCTGATCACGTCTCCTGTAAGGAAAGTTGTGGAATATCCGCTCGTCTGAGTCCTTGTGAAAGGATTCTCGATTGATATGTTCACCTTGCATTGTTCTGTAACCTGAGGCTGTGGCTGCTTGTTGCAGGATACCATGGCCAGAAGAATCGCAGCAGGTGTCAATATTCTGTAAAGTTTCATATTGCGGTTTGTAAATTTGTTATTTGATTTCGATCAGGCTTACGTCTTTGATGTAGTAAGTATAGGCATCAATTGTCTTAGGAGTGAAAACTACTCGGACAGTATTAAGGTTTGCTGCTGATTCTCCTGTGAGATTAACAGTATATTTTTTCTCCGCCCATTCCGGTCCTGCAGCCGAATAGGCCGATGCTCCTGAGGTGGCGTCATTCAAAATAAAAAAGACATTGGTGCTCAGGTCTCCTGCCATCACTGCAATCTGAATGTCATCACCAGTTATATCAGCTGATGCCGAATTGTTTTTTACTTTGAATTTCAGTTGATATTTAGCCGGCTTTGCAATGCCTTCAGCGGAACGCCAGACAAGGTCTCTCTGATACCAAGATCCGCCTGTTGCAGTGATTGCAATTGCATCTACTTCAGAATTATATGCAACTGTACCATTGTTGTTCACCACGAGAGCTGACCATCCACCTATTTTACAGCCGGTCAATCCTGTTGCTGGTGCAAGCTCAGTCTCAGCGCTGAAAGTTCCCTGCTGAGCAGAAATGAGCTCAATCGGCGGAACTACAACCTCATCAACATCTCCGTTGAAATTCTCGTTATTTCCCCAAGGATTGGTTCCAATCTGAACGGACACAGCTACAACAGTCTCGCTTGCATTCACCTTCAGAGTGTAGGTCTTGATCTGGTTGGCTGAGAAAGTCACATCGTTTGCAGGCTTGAACTCATAAGATTTGTCTGCAGTGGTGATGGTGAAAAGAGGTTTTCCTGCCGATATTGTCTGAGCCGGAACGAGTGCCCAGAACTCGCCTGTCTTTGCTTCCCACATCTGGATGTCAACAGCAGTGCCTGAAGCTGCTCCAAGTGCAGAACCGTTCCAAGTTACATCAGGAAGGATGCCGTTGACTGCAACTGAAGTGGCAGGATTCTCGGTGTCCGACCATACAACTTTGACGAAGCTGAGCTGATGCTCGAAATTGAGGACTACTGTAGAGCCTGTATTAGGATCCTGTGTTGCAGTGGCTGTCATGAAATCTGCAGAGTTGAAAGCTGTTTCAGTGCTCTGGTCTGCAGGAGTGCTGAAAGTGATTGCTGAAAGTGAAGTCAGCTCAGCATTGTAAGGGAAATATGCATGGAAGCTTGCAGCAGATTCTCCGAACTGGTATTCTGTCTCAGAAGAAACTGTTGTTCCGTCAGCGGCAACAGTATAAAGGGCATTTGCCATATCAGCTTTCAATCCAGTTGAGAAAATACCTATCTGGTCGTTCTCTGCGAAATTTGTGCTGTATGTGTCTTTGTCTGTGATTGACCTTGTCTGGATGCTTCCGAGGACTATGTTCACGTCAGCATTCACGGCAGGGCGGTTGTTTTCCTTTGCGCAACCTGCAATGAGCAGGGCGGCCATGGAAAGATAGAGATAGTGTCTTTTCATATTTTGGTGATTTTATAATTCAATCAGATTTCGTCTTCAAGTCCTTCGTCATCGGTCCAGTCCGTAATGAATATCTGGGATATTCCTACAAGTTTTGCCTCTATTTCTGCCGGATGAACTGTTATCTGGATGTTATAGCGTTTGTTCATCTCGAGGGTGCCGATAAGGTCGGAGAGGCTGATGACCTGGGTGAGCGGGTCGATGGTGTCCGTGCCCGGGACTTTGATGACTATGGATTCCGTGGGGGCGACGCTGTGCGGGATGACCACGGCCTTGAATTCAAGGTTGGTGCGGTTGGCGATTGTCAGGTCGGTGGAATTCTCCCCGCTTGCCTGCATGGTTCCGGTGAGCAGGTCGAACCGGCCGTTCAGAGGGATTGCGTCCAGTCTGACTTTGAGGCCGTCCTTTTGTCCGGAGGTCATGTCGGCATAGGGCTTTATGCTGACATTGATCTGGGA
>CAMCIE010000225.1 GCA_945874815.1 uncultured Bacteroidales bacterium | reverse complement strand
AGCTTGTGGAAGCGACCAGCCTGATCCATTCCAACGGCTTGACCTGTTCTGTCCGGACGGCATGGTAATAGTATTTTGCTTCCAACTCATAGTATTTCACGGCATTGGACATGCTGTATGCATTGTAGTACAACGTATCCAGGGGTGGAAGTTCCAAGGATAAATAATCTTCGACGGTCATGGAATTGAGCAGCATCAGGGTTGAATCGACACGGATTTCCCTTGTCTGCAGGTTCTGCGCACCGGCAGCAATACATAGGCAGAGAGCAGCCATGAATGTCAATATCCTTTTATTCATTTTCCCCAAACAATACCTTCTTTATCGTTGCAAAAATAATTTTCACGTCAAACAAAATAGATTCTTTCTCAGCATATTCGTTGTCCAGTCTTATTCTCTCGTACGGAGGCATGTCATCCTTGCGCGGGTCGGTCTGCCACAGGCCCGTTATGCCGGCATTGGCCTTGAACCTCACCCCTTCAGTATCCGTTGTCAGAAGTTCAGCTTCCTGGACTGAAAGCGGCCTGTTTCCGACCAGACACATATCTCCTTTGAGTATGTTGAAAATCTGCGGGATTTCATCAAGGCTCGTTTTCCTAAGGAATTTTCCCACCTTGGTAATCCTCGGATCGTTTTCGATTTTTATGAAGCAACCTTCGAAACATTTGCTCCGTTCTTCAAGATAAATGTCCTCACGCACCCTGTAATTGTCGGCATAGAGAAAGTCATTGCTGTGAAACTTATGCTTTGGGGGAACATAATCATCATCCACCCTTACATAAGAGTTCATGGACTGCATGTCAAAGAGCATCATGTCAGCTCCTGATTTCATTGTCCTGAACTTGTAAATTTTGAACTTCTTCCAGTTCTTGCCAACCCTGACCGAGGTATATATCGGCATCTGATGGTGTTCCGAATAAATGATGAGAGAAATCACAATCATCAACGGAGCGAAAACTATGATTGCGACAATTGCGAACAAAATATTAAGGACACGCTTCATCTGTATCTTTCAAGCAGTTTTTCCATCCTCACCACAAGTTCATCCGGATTGAAAGGCTTGGTCAGGACATCGTCAGCTCCTTTTTTCAGGAGTTCTATCCTGACTGAGGAATATTGCAGGCTTGTCAGGGCAAGGATAGGTTTGTTGAACCGTGACCTTATTATGCTGATCATTTCCACACGCTCTTCCTGTTCCGCATGACATACGTCCAGACCGATTACGATGGCATCCACCTCATTCAGATGTTCGAAAACCTCCTTGTCCGTCTGTACGCAGATACACTTATAGTCTTTTCCGAATGATTCACGGATGATATCGACCAGAAATCTTTTATCTTCACCTATGAGAATGGAAGCCTTCACGCCCATTTAGTTGCCTCCCTTGATTTTTCCTATCTGATTCGCTATGCAGGAGTACAGGCGCTTGGCGTTGATAGGCTTGGTGAGATAGTCGTTTGCTCCGATGGAACCGGCCTTCTGTATTTCCTCTGATTCGCTTACAGCGGATACCATGATTATCCTGATATGGTCCAGACTATGGTCTTCCCTTATTGCTGAAAGGAAAGAGAAGCCATCTACGCCTGGCATCATCACATCCAGAAGAATTATATCAGGGTTGACCGACTTGACACTGTCAAGGGCCATTTGACTGTTATTATATTGCAGCAATGATTTGAAACCCGCAGGTTCGAGCAATTTTCCGAGAAGTTTTGTATTGATAGGAATGTCATCCACAATCATAATTGAAATATTGCTGCAGTCAATATTGTTCAGGGCACCTAAATCCATAACTTGGTTGTTGTTGTAGGGTTATAAAATACAAAGATAATATTTTATTTTTAATGTTACAATATGTCTGTTTTTTTGTGGAACAGGCCAATGTTTTTCTTTTGCTGATATATTTTTTTGTATATCTTTGCTACGCTTGTAACTATGTTTATTTCAGTTTTGCATTCGAGAAACTTGAACTTTTATATTTCGTGCAGAGGCTTACCATTCATACATGGCTCTCAGGCATATTGTATCTGATTTGCTGCCTGCTGGTTGCTTCCTCTTGTTCCGGAGGGGGTCGGGGGATGGATTGTGTAAATGCGAATGTGCTTCTATACTGGCCGGGACCGGAAGATGAGCCGGTATATGGAAAATGGACGAAAATGGTACGGAAGGAGCTTCGCAGGCAGGGCATCAAAGGTGATGTCCATGTACGTTGCTCCGACATAACTGACAGGGACGATGCCTCTGAACGCAAGGCATTCAACGAATATATATTCCATCTCCGTTCCTCCGGTTCCATGCCTGACCTCATCCTTTCCTATGGTGATGAAAACAAATGGATTATGATCACTGATGCCCACCCGGGCATAATTTCAGTTCCGACAGTCTGTTATGGCTTGCATATCACTGAGTATCCTGCTTATATGAACCGGGAACTGGCGAATCTGCCGGATGCAGACAGAAAAAACATGGTCAGCATAACTGACCGCTACCATCTGAAAGAGAATCTCATCCTGGCTGATTCCATCATCATCCACATGCTGGATAAAATACGCAAGCCCGACTACTATCTCCTGACCGATGACCGGCTTGTCACACTTCTGGATGTCAAAGATTTCTGGGCAGACAGGATAAGATACGACGACTTGTACTCCCAGATGGAGGTGATGGATACTGCCCATTTCTACAACAATCTGTCTTCTGAACTGACGGAAGGCCGCCTCAGAAGGATGGTGTTGCAGGAGGACAAGATGATTTTCTCATGCCGTTCAATTCTCGCCCCTTCATGGAATGTGAACCAGAAGGCCAACCCTTTGTCCACCGCCTGGGTATTCTATCCTCAGAAATCTCCGAATTTTTACATCCAGTCCAAATATGACAGCATTTCCAGGGAATTGGTTGAAAGTCCCTGCTTCATGCCATATTTTACCATGGTTCCGGAAGACTTCCTTCATAACGAAAAATGCATAGGAGGGTGTTTTACTCCTTTTGAGACACAGATTTGTGAGGCCGTTGCAGCCGGAAAGCGTCTGCTTATGGGTGAGGTTGCCTCTGAGATTGGTACGCTTGAACACAGTGCCAGCCTGAATCTCAACTGGGATGTGCTCCGCCCAATGGGATTTGATTACTCCCGGATTCCTGAATTCATAAAAATAAGCAATGCCGGACTGAAGGACAACAATCCGAAGCTTTACAGGAGGCTGATTCTTTTCTTATGGATATTCATCGCATTCATCCTTGTCTGGACTTTGGTCATTGTTGCAATCCTGTCAATAAAAGCGCGGAATAATGCTGTCAAGATGCAGAAATATGCTGATGAAGTCCTTCTGCACCACAGCATCCTTGACCAGGTCATGAACATTATTGATTTCAAGATTTGGGAGGAC
>CAMCIE010000224.1 GCA_945874815.1 uncultured Bacteroidales bacterium | reverse complement strand
TTTCCGTCTCGTCCGGCACGGCCTGTTTCCTGATAATAACCTTCGATGCTTTTCGGGATGTCGTAATGGATTACGAATCTTACGTCCGGTTTGTCAATTCCCATACCGAAGGCGATGGTGGCTACGATCACATCCACTTCTTCCATCAGGAATTTGTCCTGATTCTCAGCCCTGGTTTTGGCATCAAGCCCGGCATGGTAAGGAAGCGCCTTTATTCCGTTGATATTCAGAAGTTCGGCGAGTTCTTCGACTTTCTTGCGGCTGAGGCAGTAGATAATGCCTGACTTGCCGGGATTCTGTTTTATATATTTGATTATTTCCCTCTTGGGATCGGATTTGTCGCGTATTTCATAATGGAGGTTCGGACGGTTGAATGAAGATTTGAATACCGTCGCATCCGTCATTCCAAGGTTCTTTATGATGTCACTCTGCACCTTTGGCGTGGCCGTTGCCGTAAGGGCAATTATAGGTGCCTTGCCTATTTCTTCGACTATTGTCCTGATTCTTCTGTATTCCGGCCTGAAATCATGGCCCCATTCCGATATGCAATGTGCCTCGTCAACGGCATAGAAAGAGATCTTCACGTCTTTCAGCATTGCTACGTTCTCCGCCTTGGTGAGTGACTCCGGAGCAACGTACAGCAGTTTGGTTGCACCTGACATCAGGTCATTCCTAACCTCATTGATCTGAGCCTTGCTCAGGGATGAATTCAGGAAATGTGCAATACCGTCATTTCCGGAGGTGAATCCCCTGATGGCATCCACCTGATTTTTCATCAGCGCAATCAGCGGAGATATGACCACCGCCGTTCCATCCATTACCAATGCCGGAAGCTGGTAGCAAAGAGACTTGCCTCCTCCTGTAGGCATGAGGACAAATGCGTTTTTGCCGCTCACAAGATGCTGTATCACCTTTTCCTGGTCTCCTTTGAAGGAGTCGAATCCGAAGAAATCCTTTAATTTGGCGTGAAGCACGGAAGAATCTATAGTCATATGACGGATGTTTTACAAAACAGACTCCTAATTTAGATAAATATTTCATCATGACAAAAAATTTTTAATAATTTGCCGGATGACTTTTGTCCTAAAAGGCAACTAAACTGACTTTTTTTCGTATGTATCAAAAAATTGAATTATCTTTGCAACTTATATCGGCCAAATTGAAGGGCTGTGTAAATATTTGAAACTGAACATAAAAATTAAATAAAATGAAAGTAATCAAATTTTTGGCAACAGCTGCCGTTGCAGCAGCCCTCGCAGTGTCTTGCAACTCTGCATCAGAGAAAGTAAAAGTGGATGTTGAACTCCCTACATCAGCTGAAGTTGATTCAGTCAGCTACCTTATCGGTGTTAACTTCGGTTCATTCATCAAAGGCAACAACTTTGCTGCCGACATGAGCGAGCTCAACATGGCTCAGATCAAGAAAGGTATGGAAGATTTCCTCAAGGCAGAGGGAGATGCATACAGCCCTGATTTCGGCAAACAGTTCAAGATTGACCTCGACCGTATGGGCGAAATCCTCAACGGATACCTTTCAAAGAAGAAAAACTACGAGGCTGCAGTAAACCTTGCAAAGGAGAAAGCTTTCCTCGCAGAGAATGCAAAGAAAGAAAATGTTGACACTACTGCAAGCGGTCTTCAGTACACCATCATCGCAGAAGGTGCTGCTGAGAAGATTGCTCCTCAGGACACCGTATGGGTTAATTATAAAGGAACCCTTCTTGACGGAACAGTATTCGACCAGAACGATTCTACCAAATTCATCGCAAACCGCGTAATCAAAGGCTGGACAGAAGGTCTCGGTCTTCTCGGAGAAGGTGGAAAGGCAACTCTCTATATTCCTGCAAACCTTGCATACGGTGAGAGAGGAAACCGCGGTATCGCACCTAACTCAACCCTTATCTTCGATGTAGAGGTTCTCAAAGTCGGCAAATTCCAGGAGTAATAACAACACTAATCCGAAACAGACATGGCTATGGAACTCGAGGGCAGGATTGCCCGCAAGCTCAATGTTCAGACCGGCACTTCGGCAAGAGGCGCATGGTCGAAACAGGAATTCATTCTTGAGTACCAGGAAGGCAATTTCCCAACCCAGGTATGCATGAATGTCTGGGGAGATGACAAAGTCAAGGATCTTGACAAATATCAGGTCGGAGACAGAGTCAAGGTGTCTTTCAATCTCAGCAGCCGTGAATACAACGGACGTTGGTACACTGATGTAAGGGCCTGGAGAATAGAGCCGGCATCAAACAACGGTTACTCTCAGGCAGACTATGCCGGAGCTGTTGCAGGCGGAGCAGGTTATTTCGGCTCTGCTCCTGCGCCTCAGGCTCCTCAGCATGACTATGCTGCATCGGCAGGAAGCTATTCAGCTCCTACCGGAGCACCCCTGCCTGGTGCTGATGACATGAGTTCCCCGGTTGATGATGACCTTCCGTTCTAATTCGGATAAAATATTAAAGAAGCTGGCCCCAAGTCCCAGGACTTGCGGGCCAGCTTCTTTAATGTAACATAGGTGTCTGATGTCAGATAGCCACCTGGATGAGTTTCCTGCCTTCAAAATGTGCCAGATACTTGAATCCCAATGATTTGACGAATTCTGAATACTCTTCGAATTTGTCTCCCACCCTGCATGGGTCATGCGAATCCGAGCCGAGGCTGATGATCTCTCCTCCCAACTCCTTGTAACGGAGGAGGATGTCCTTGTCCAGAACAGGCGTTCTTCCGTTATAATCCTGATAACTTTTCGTGTTTATTTCCAATGCCTTGCCTTCACGTGCAAGATAGGTGAGCATCTGGTCGAACAAGTCGCTGAAATCTTTGTAATAAATGCTTGTCTGGGGATATGGGGCATACCTTGCCACGTAGTCGTAGTGACCCATAATATCAAAGTCACCGAGCCATGTCATTTCTTCGTAAATGGTTTCGAGATAGTGGCCGTAAGCCTGTTTCCAATCTTTTCCCTGATAATATCCTCCATAGAACGGATCTATGTCGTCTATGTAGTGTACCGAAGCGATTATCTGGTCGAACTCATTGTCTGACAGGAATTTCCGTATCTGCTCGTGGCAGTCGCAGTACATGCCGATTTCAGCTCCCTTGAAAATGCCCAGGTTAGGGAAGTCCTTGCGCACGGACATTATTTCAGCCTGCTGTGACTTCACGTCGAACACTTCTTTGAGGAGATTCTCTCGCCTGGCTTTCTGGCCAGGGACAAAAAAGTCGCAATGGTCGGTAAAGCACAGACCACCCATTCCTTTATCGTGAGCCTGTTGGGCAGCTCTTCTCACCGAAGTTCTCCTTCCGTCGAAGGAAAACTCGCTATGATTGTGATTGTCAAATAGTTTTCCCATCAGCTAAGGCCTTCTATATTCCCATCTTTGACATCAATATGCATG
>CAMCIE010000223.1 GCA_945874815.1 uncultured Bacteroidales bacterium | reverse complement strand
GCAGAGGACAGGAACAAATGCGTCTGCACACATTGCGGAAACTTTGCAAAATCATTCATCAGGAACGACCTCAAACTTGCACCTCTCGGCGTCCTGGGACGTACACTCGGCAAGGTCCGCACATTCGGTGCAGTGAGCGGAAAAGTGACTGAGGGAGAATTCACATTCTTCAGGATTTCCACTGACGACCCTAAGGGTTATATCAAATCATACCTTGGTGAAGGAAGGATTACCAACGAGCCTTATGCAATGGACGGATGCATCGCAGTCACTGAGGTTGACAACCTCCAGAAACTAATGAAACACATTTGCAAGAACGGTTTCGAGCACCACGTGGCCCTCGTCAGGGGAAATGTTGCAGATATCGTGAACGAGGCTGTTGAGAACTATCTCGGCTGGAAGATTTACAGACACGAATAACACTTAAACTATGATACTTGTAACCAATATCACATTGGCAATCTTCTGCTGCATATATTGCTGTATATGCTGGGGCTCCTGGGGTAACACCCAGAAGCTCGTGCAGAAGAAGGATTGGAAATCATCCCTTTTCTACTGGGACTACATTGCCGGTTTCTTCCTTACTTCCGTTATCGGACTTCTCGCCTTCAATGGCGGACATTTCTTTGAGAATATCACCTGGAGCAGCGTGGGCTGGGCAATGCTCGGCGGCCTTGTATGGAACATCGCCAACATTTTCCTCACCGCGGCCAACGGTATCGCCGGAATGTCCGTGGCCTTCCCTATCGGAGGAGGTTTCGGATGGGTCGGAGGAATAATCTTCAACTATTTCGTAGCCGGATTCACAGGCAATGAGACCTTGCTGTGGTGCGGAGTTGCCCTTGCAGTTGCAGCCATGCTTCTTTGCGCACTCTCATACAAGAAGCTCACCTCAACCCAGCAGAAGAGTCCTCTCGCAGGCATAGTCTTCGCCTTTATCTCTGGTTTCGGATTCGCATTCTTCTATGGTCTGGTAGTAAAGGCTACAGCTGCAGATTTCGGCGGAACAGGCACGCTTTCACCATACCAGGCAGTGTTCTTCTTTGCATTGGCAGTGCTCATTTCAACTTTCTTCCTCAATCCAATCGTCATGAGGACATCCGTTGAAGGAAAGGCTACAATGAAGGATTACTTCAAGAACGGAGACACCCGTACACATCTTATCGGCATGCTCGGCGGATTCATCTGGATGAGCGGTATGGTAATAAGCTTCATGTCGGCGGGCGCACAGGTGAACAAGGCTGTATCCTATGCATTGAGCAATGCATCACCTCTTATCGCAATGATCTGGGGAGTATTCATCTGGAAAGAGTTCAAGGGAGCTCCTAAGGGAACCAACAAATACGTTGCAGCAATGTTCCTGAGCTTCCTTCTCGCACTCGTTCTGATTACAATGTCAAATTGATCCTAAACAATAACACTAAAAAACCAAACACATGAAACGCGTAGTAACTTTGATGTTGTCGATCCTGACATGCATTTTCGCATTCGCCCAGGAAAAGATAACAGTATCAGGTATCGTTACGGACGATCAGAATCTTCCGGTTATCGGAGTAAGCGTAATTCAAGTTGGAACAACCAACGGTGTTTCAACAGACAATGATGGAAAATATTCCATTTCAGTTCCTAAGGGAGCCGACCTCGAATTCTCATGCATCGGTCTTGCAACGCAGACTGTGAAAGCAAATTCAGCCACTATCAACATCGTGATGGGAGCTGACCAGAACTTCCTTGAAGAGACAGTCGTCGTGGGATACGGTGTACAGAAAAAGAGTGATGTGACAGGAGCCATTTCTTCTGTAAAGCAGGAAGACCTTGCCAACCGAAGCATCACCTCAGTTGACGGTGGTCTCCAGGGTAAGACAGCCGGCGTACAGATAGTATCCACTTCCGGTGCTCCGGGAGCAGAGAGCTCAATCAGGGTCCGCGGATATTCATCAAACTCGGATTCCACACCTCTTTACGTAGTGGACGGCCTCAGGACAAAGAATATCAGCTATCTCGATCCTAACGACATCGAGAGCATCGAAGTGCTCAAGGATGCTGCCTCAGCTGCAATCTATGGTGCATCTGCAGGTAACGGAGTCATCCTCGTGACAACCAAGAAAGCTGCCGAAGGCGTTACACGCATCAGCTATGACATGCAGTACTCTTTCCAGAATGTTGCCAGGATACCTCAGGTGCTCAATGCAGAGGAATATCTGACCTGGGTAAGGGAAGGAAACCTCGTTTCAGAGGACAGGATCAGCCAGTTCTATGACGGCAAGACTGACACCAACTGGGCAGATGTAGCATTCGAGCAGGGCTCAATGCAGAGACACAACGTGAGCTTCCAGGGTGCAAACCAGAAAGGTTCTCTCTTTGCATCACTTGCATATCTTCAGAATGATGGTCCTATCATCGGCAAACAGGACGTGTTCAACAGGCTCACCGGTACTGTCAATGCCAGCTACAATCTCTTCAAATGGTTGAAGATCACCACGAACAACAACTTCGCAAAATTCAATGCTAGCAGAGTCAGGGAAGGCGGCATGTATTCAATGCTCGGTTCCGTAATCCAGATGGACCCTCTTACTCCTGTCATCTATTCAAAGGACAACGTTCCCGCACACATCCAAGCCCTCCTCGACCAGGGACATTACTTCCTTACCGACGATAACGGCGACTATTATTCAATGTCACCATTCCAGGAGTCGAACAACATCAACCCTTATATCATGAGGGACGGTTATCAGCAGTCAAGCGAAGGTTTCAACTTCAGAGGTTCGACAGCTATTGATTTCAAGCCAATCAAACAGCTGACTGTTACTTCAAGACTCGGTTATGACTTCCTCAGCAGAAGCACATACAATCTCCAGTGGCCTCACACAGTCAACACCGATACCAACAACGACTATGTAAGCATCAGCGCTTCTGAGGGCCACAAGAACTACTGGCAGTGGGAAAATTTCGCGAACTACAACCAGACTTTCGCAAGAAAGCATAATGTGAACGCTATGATCGGTATGTCATACTCACAGAGAGAGACATTCGATGTAACTGCTTCGATTTCAGGAACCAGCGCAGCTGACCTGGGTATCTCCAAGCTTGACCGCAACTATGCATATTTTGCAAATGCCACCGGTACGGCTACAAAGACCATTTCAGGCGGTGAGAAACGCATCTATTCCGAGCTTTCATACTTCGGCCGCGTAAGCTACGACTACGATCAGAGATATTTCATCCAGGCATCCCTCCGTGCAGATGCAGCCGACCTTTCAATCCTTCCTTTGAACACAAGATGGGGTTATTTCCCTGCAGTGTCAGGAGGTTGGACAATCTCACGCGAGAACTGGTTCAGAAACAACGTGAAACCTGTTTCACACTTGAAACTCCGCGCATCTTGGGGACAGAACGGTTCCATCGCAG
>CAMCIE010000222.1 GCA_945874815.1 uncultured Bacteroidales bacterium | reverse complement strand
AAAACATGGCTCCTTTGGGCCAAATAAACAGAAGAATGAACAAGACAATTGTATTTGCTGCGGCTGCCCTTGCCTTGGTTGCATGTGCAAGCGAGCCATCATTCGAACAGACAGAAGAAGTGGGACCATTTACGGTCTCACTTCTTGAAAAGAATGTCTGGCATGTTGAAGACTGTACGTCATCCCATCCTCATGGACTTTCAGTCAAGGAAGACGGATCATACAGTTTCTACTCAAGTTCTGACATGTACATTGTCAGAGGAAAGAAAAAAGCCATTCTTATTGACTTGTCCAATAACGTTCAATGGGCAGAAGGAGCAGACCAGGCCCTCAGAACTATCTTCTACTCACGTGCAGGCAAAAGAGACAAGGTCATTACCGTAACCCACAACCATGGAGACCACACAGGAATGAGCTACGCATTCGTCAATGAACCGGATGTCACATTCATGTTGCCTGAGAATGATTTCCAGAAAGATACAATTTTCCCACAGGACAGGATTCTGCTCAAGGACCGCGACTGCATAGACCTCGGTGGAGAAACCCTGGAATGTGTACAATGTGAAGGTCATACTCCTGGTTCTATGGTTTTCTTCCTCAAAGGACACAACTGTGCCTTCTCGGGAGATGCTTTCGGCTCCGGAACAGGTGTATGGATCTTCGATGCCAAAGGATTTGACAACTACAGGGCTTCGATTTCACGCCTTGTCGAATATCTCGACTCACCTGAGGCAGGAATAGACCCTGCTATATTCAAGTTCCACGGCGGACATACCTACCAGAACTCGGGCTTTAACCTTGGAGTCCAGACCATTCGCGATGCCCAGGTGCTCAATGAGCAGATATGTAAAGGCACTGCCAAGAGCGAATCGACCAAGGTCGGTTTCTCTTCAATGGATATTACATTCAAATATGGTGAGGCCATGCTCGTGTGGAATAAGGCAGCAAGCGAGCAGTATGTCGCTTCATTAGCGCGATAATCCCAGTTCGCTGATGATTCTGTCCATGCCGGCATATTTGTCCAATGCCCAGATAATGAAGCGGATGTCAACGCACACGCAGCGGTTGTATTCTGGAATATAGGCTGCATCGGAGGCAAGGGATTCCTTGTTTCCGTCGAATGCCAGGCCTATCAGACGCCCGCGTGAGTCAAGGACCGGACTTCCGGAATTCCCTCCGGTGATGTCATTGTCAGTAAGGAAATCGACCGTAAGGCCGGTTTCCTTTTCATATAATCCTATCAGCCTGTCGTTGAGGGAGAACTCGTATGAAGACGGGTCATATTTTTCCAGAATTCCGGCTGTGGTGGTCTTCCAGTCGCAAATCACACCGTCACGAGGCTCCAGCATGCAAACCTGTCCATAACTGATTCTCATGGTCGAGTTGGCATCCGGATATTGGACTATGCCCATGTCAAGCCTTTCCCTGTATAACTCCCGGGTGTAATCCTTTCTTATGTTAAAGATATCATATTCACCCTCTTTCTCCTGCTCTACTGCGTTGAAATCGTTAATCTTGACACTCATGATGAACTCGGCAAGAGGGTCATGGAGAATCTCCTCCCTTGTGACCTCACCGGATTTCAGCCTTTCAATACCTTCTTCGGACGTAAAGATGCTCCGGCACCAAAGAACGTCAGTGATTGCCTGATAATCAGTCCCATATTTTTCAAGCAGCGCTTTCTGAGATTCCGAGAAATAGGAACTGTCAACATTCTTCAGGTACTCTCCGATTGAATAGGACATCAAATCTTTCTCAACCCTCAGGTCTATCTCGTCGTAATCATTCAAAATATGGTCAGGCAGGCCCTTCTGCTGGTGTGAGTTCCAGGCCTTGCGCAGTATAAGGCCGATTCTTGTGCCTCGGATTAATGTCTCCCGGAAATAACACTTGCTGAATTCATTATCCTCAACATCAGCATATTTCTGTCTCATGAGTTCGGCATATTCCTGAATTTTTCCGCCGAAATCCGCCTCCATTTCCCTTTTTGAGGATGCCACGTTGAAACGCTTGAAACACAGGGCTTCTCCGCATCCGAGTTCCTGCATGTTGCTCAATGTAAAGAAATAATCAGAGTATTTCAGACGGATAGAATCATCCTTGTTCATCCATGAATTGATTATTTCCATCTGTTTTCCCCTCAGGGTGGTCGTTATCGGCAGAGTCACTTTCTCCTTGAATCCTACCTCGGCACTTGAGGAATATCTGTTGGTTTTTCCGGGATAACCTATGACCATGGTATAATCACCCAATTTATATCCGTCAATCGAGATATCGAGCTTTTTTCCGGGTCTCAGAGGGGTGCCATCTTCTGAATAGACCCGGTAGAGGGCAAAATCACACTTATGCTGGGGCCACTCCCAGTTGTCTATGTCACCGCCGAAGGCTGCCATCGACACAGGAGGAGCAGCTACAAGCCTGATGTCCCGATAGACCTCATACAAGGCCATATAGTACTTGGAACCGCTCCAATATGACGACAAAATGGCCTCCAGGCCGCTTTCAGAGGACCATTTCTTTTCAAGAATGGAACTGATGCGCCTCATTCCGGTGACATGGCCCTTCTCTTTTTCCGAGCTTATCAGGCTGGTCACTTCATCAGTAACATCAACGACCTTTTTCAGCAGGTATATGCTCTTGTTGGGGATACGGATCTCCTCTTGTGAGGTCATTGCCCAGAAACCTTCTTCGAGGTAGTTGTGCTCCGGGGTGCTGAGGGCATGGACATCGCTGTAGGCGCAATGGTGATTGGTGATTACAAGCCCCTGGTCTGATATGAAACTGCCACTGCAGCCGAATTCCATGCTTACTACCGCGTCCGACAGCGATGCGCCGGGAGCGTCGGCATTGTAGATTTCCCTGGCGGAAAGCACAAGGCCGCGCTCCTGCATCTTTTTCTCAAGCGCTGAATCTATCATGTGAATCATCCACATGCCTTCGTCAGCATTCATTTTCAGGCAGAATAGTGCTGCTATCAGTATTGTGGTTATTTTTTTCATACAATCAGATTTCTCCACTCGCTTCGCTCGGTCGAAATGACAGCGGGTTGTCATGTCGAGCGAAGTCGAGACATCTAATTATAAGGATTGTATGTACGGCAGGTTCCAGGAGTCTTGAAAGACAATTTGGCCGGAGTCTCCCGCACGTCATCCTTTGAATAAGTGATGGTCCAGGTATCCATCGTAAGCAGTTCCCAAACCTTGTCAGCAGTCATAGGAGAAGCAAACCTGATCTGAATTGCAGGCATAAGGTCCGCATTGAGGTTCAGATAAATGCCTATTATTCCATCATGCTTTGAAAGATGGTTGCTTACAAAAGGCATGTTCCTCAGGATGATAGGCTTCTCATAATTAGGATCCGCAATTTCGTAGATGAACTGTTCCTTATCCTTGTTCTCCTCCACGCGGCTCTT
>CAMCIE010000221.1 GCA_945874815.1 uncultured Bacteroidales bacterium | reverse complement strand
TATGAACCATAGCCAGAACTCCAAGGACAGTTCCTATGTTTTCAATTTCCCTAACCTGGCTTTCAGTGTGACAAGGTTCTATCCGTTCAAGCAGAAACATCGTGTGGGCAAGGAGAAGTTTTATGAAAAATTCTCACTCGGATACAATACATCCCTTTCCAATAAGATTAATTTCAAGGCCTCGGAGTTCATGCAGCCGGGATTTTTCGACAAATTCCAGACTACGATGGTGCATAATTTCCAGATAGGACTTCCGAACTTCACTCTCTTGAAATATATCAACATCACTCCTTCCGTCTCTTATGGAATGAACTGGCTGTTCAGGGCAAATGAAAAAGTGTATAATCCTGAAACAGAAAAGGTTGAGACAATACAGGGAAGCAATTTCGGACATTTCGGAGCCACGCACAACTATTCAGGAAGCATCAGCATGAGTACAAGGCTCTACGGTATGTTTAACTTTGGAAAACATCATAAACTCCAGACCATCAGGCACGTCTTCACCCCTACCATTTCCGCTTCATTCAGCCCGGAAAAAGGTACACATTTCAATGGATGGAGAACTCTTACCTATACGGACTCCAAGGGAGTTGAACATAGTGAGGATTACAATATTTACCAGGGAATCGGCAGCTATCCGTCAAAGGGAAAGACGGCCAGCATGAACATCTCCCTGGGAAACAACTTCGAAGCAAAGGTCAGGGACATCAAGGATACAACCGGCACCGGAACAAAGAAAATCAAACTCATTGACCAGCTGAACTTCAGCACTGGTTATAATTTCCTTGCAGATTCCCTGAATATGAGCCCTGTGAATGTCACGCTGAGCACCTCCATCTTCGGAAAGCTCGGACTCAATGCTTCATGTACTCTGGATCCTTACGCCATGCTGGTCGATGAAAAGAATACTTCCGGAAGGCAGATCAACAGGTTTGCGATTCAGGAACATCAGGGACTTCTCAGGCTCACCAGAGCCAATATATCCTTGTCCTATTCCATAAGCGGCGAAGGAAAAATAAATGGAAATGACGGCAAGCCAGGAGGAAGCGGGCCTTTGACTTCTACGTCGAGCTATACAAGGATTTTCTATCACCCGATTACGGGAGAATATATTCCGGGAGGATGGCTGTACTATACCAATCCCAATGCTCCATGGTCTTTAAGCCTTAATTACAGCTTTAGTTACAACAAGGGATATCAATATGCCAACGGAGCTGCTTCTACGAAACATAATTTCACCCAGACTCTCGGTCTGAACGGAAGTTTGAAGCTTACTCCGAGACTGGCACTGCAGATGAGTACCAATTTCGACCTCATGGCTTTGAAAATGAGTACTACCCAGCTCAGTGCAACTTATGACCTGCACTGTTTCAATATTTCGGTGTCATGGATTCCTACCGGCCGATATGAGTCATGGAGTTTCCGAATCCAGGCTAATGCAGCAGCCCTGGCAGACTTGCTCAAATTCAAGAAGAGCAGCAGTTACTGGGACAATGGCTACTAGAAATTCAATTTTTGAATGGACAAAACTCTAAAAATATCCGTTTCTCTTGCAGAGACGGATATTTTTATTACCTTTGTGCTGTCCAATCCAAGTTTAGGACTTTAATATTCGTCTATAATGAAATGACATCGCCAGTTCGTGGTACATTTCACTTACAAGATAATCACATATCAATCGTTTTATGCACAACATTCAAGATCTGAAAGAAATGGAGATAGATCAGCTCCGCACGATTGCGGCTGAACTAAGTGTGAAAGGTTACAAAAGGATGGAGAAAGCTGATCTGATTTATTCCATTCTTGATGAGGCTGCAAGGCAGGATTCCCAGAAGGCTCCTGAACCTCAGCCACAGAAGAAGAAACGCGGTCGCCCTAAAAAGGAAGATGCAGCTGCGAAGAAGAATATGGAGGAAGTGGCTCCAAAAGCAGAAGCATCTGAGGCTGCTCAGAAGGCTGCGGAACCAAAGCCGGAGGCAGAGCAGAATGAGGCCAAGGAGACAAAAGAGAATAAAGATTCAGCAAAACCGGCAAAGAAGTCCAGGAAAAAGGACAACAACAAGAAGGCGAAATCTGAAGATGCCGCCCAGGCTCAACCATCCGAGCAAGCCAAAATCAAAGAGAAGGCAGAAGTCGAAGAGAAGGTTCAGGATACAGAAACTCCTGCAGTGACCGAGGCACCTGCTGCACAGCAGAAAAAGTCTGCCGATGCTCCGAAGGAAGGCGGAAGACATAAAAGGACAAGGATTGCCAAAGACCAGCAGGCTGAACAAGTTCAGCTTGAATCTGCCTCAGATGAGCCTCAGAAACAAGAACAAAAGCCACAGGAAGGCAACCAGAACAGGAAGCAGTTCAAACAGGACAGGCAGCAAAAACAGCAACAACAGCAGCAACAACAATCACAGCAGACGCAGCCACAACCTCAGCCGAAGATTGAATTTGACGGAGTCGTTGAAGCTACGGGAGTGCTTGAAATAATGCCCGACGGATATGGTTTCCTCCGTTCGTCCGATTACAATTATCTTAATTCACCGGATGACATCTATGTCTCACAGGCTCAGATCAAGGCACATGCCCTCAAGACAGGAGACACAGTCACAGGAGAGATCAAGCCTCCGAAGGAGGGTGACAAATATTTCCCGTTGGTCCGCATCAAATTCATCAACGGCCGTACGCCGGAATTCATCCGCGACAGGATTCCGTTTGATTTCCTCACTCCGCTTTTCCCTGAGGAGAAATTCAATTTGCTTGGCAACGGCCATAATGATATGTCATGCAGGATTGTGGACATGTTCACTCCTATCGGAAAGGGACAGAGGGGACTTATCGTGGCTCAGCCGAAGACCGGTAAGACCATGCTCCTGAAGTCCATTGCAAATGCCATCGCAGACAATCATCCTGAGGTATATATGATAGTGCTTCTGATTGATGAGCGTCCGGAAGAGGTGACAGATATGGCAAGAAGCGTCAAGGCCGAGGTAGTCGCTTCGACTTTCGATGAGCCGGCTGAGCGTCATGTCAAAGTTGCCAACATGGTTCTTGAAAAAGCCAAGAGGATGGTTGAATGCGGACACGATGTCGTCATCCTTCTCGATTCAATTACACGTCTTGCAAGGGCTTACAACACTGTGCAGCCTGCTTCCGGCAAGGTGCTTTCCGGAGGTGTGGATGCAAATGCCCTCCATAAACCGAAACGTTTCTTCGGAGCAGCGAGAAATATTGAAAACGGTGGTTCGCTCACTATTCTTGCAACTGCTCTTACTGAGACAGGTTCAAAGATGGATGAGGTCATCTTCGAGGAATTCAAGGGTACCGGCAATATGGAACTTCAGCTTGACAGAAGGCTTGCGAACAAGCGTATCTTCCCTGCCGTTGACGTCACTCTGTCAAGTACGCGACGTGATGATTTGCTCTACTCCC
>CAMCIE010000220.1 GCA_945874815.1 uncultured Bacteroidales bacterium | reverse complement strand
GGTAGGTATTTTTTCTTTACTTCCAAATTTTTTCTGCATTTTTTCTCGATTTTTTTTAGAAAAAGTAGTATTCAGGACTGTTTGATATGAGTTTTTTGGGGGATTTGTACATTTTTATATGACCATCGTATGGGAAAAATGTTAAATTTGTGAGGATAATTTGATAACACTAACTTTTTTGATAATGGTAAAAAGATTTCTTACAATGATGGCAGCCGTGACACTCGCATCGGCTGCTTCAGCCAAAGACTATAATGTCAGTTCACCTGACGGCAGGCTGGCCGTAACGGTTTCCACGGGCAATCAGGTAGAATGGTCATTGAAAGCTGACGGACGTCAGATTGTAACCCCATCTGCCATATCCATGACATTGACAGACGGAACAGTATGGGGAGGCCCGGCTAAAGTATCCAAGGTATCGAAATACAATGTCAATGAGACTCTTCCTGCCGTACTTTACAGAAGCTCCTCAGTCAAAGATAGCCATAATTCCTTGGTATTCAAATTCAAAGGAGGATGGAGCCTCGAATTCAGAGTCTTCAATGATGGAGTAGCCTATAGATTTGCAAGCGAAGCACGAGGCGAGTATGAAATCGCCTCTGAACAGGCTGAAGTTAATTTCCCTGCAGACCGTAAAGTCTTCACTCCTTATGTCAAAGATAGCGAAGGCAAGAGCTTTGACCAGCAGTTCCAGAACTCTTTCGAGAATATCTATACGGAAACAACGGTTTGCGGAATGAACCCGCAGCAGCTTTCATTCCTTCCTGTGATGGTGGATACTGAAGATGGAATGAAAATATGCATCAGCGAGGTCAATCTCGAAGCATATCCCGGAATGTATCTCTGCAATCAGGATGGATCAGCATCATTGAAAGGCGTATTTGCCCGATATCCGAAGAAACAGGTAGCCGGAGGCTATAACAATATCCAGTTCATCGTTCCGGAACGTGAAGGCTACATCGCCAAGGTTGACTCCCCGAGGGCATTCCCGTGGAGAATGTTCGTGGTGGGAACAGATGTCCAGGTGGCACAGTCAGACATGACATGGCTTTTGGCCGAGCCTTCCAGAGTAGAGGATACGTCATGGATCCGCCCTGGAAAAGTGGCATGGGACTGGTGGAATGACTGGAATATCCGCGGAGTTGACTTCGCAGCCGGAATCAATACCCAGACCTATAAATATTATATAGATTTTGCCGCATCAAAAGGAATCGAATATGTTATCCTTGATGATGGCTGGGCAGCAGGTAAAGGTGAAGACCTTATGATAATAAATCCTGACATCAATCTGGAGGAAATCATATCCCATGCTCAGAATAAAGGTGTGGACATAATCCTCTGGGCCGGTTTCCGCGCATTCAACAACGACATCGAAGGTGTTTGCCGCCATTATTCCCAGATGGGTGTAAAAGGCTTCAAGGTTGACTTCATGGACCGCGATGACCAGTACATGACTGCATTCAACTACAGAGCTGCAGAGATTGCGGCGAAATACCATCTTGTCCTTGACCTGCATGGTTCGCACAAACCTGCCGGTATCACAAGAACATGGCCTAACGTCTTGAATACCGAAGGAGTGCATGGCCTTGAGACCGTCAAATGGACACCAGCCGATGTGGACCAGGTGCACTACGACGTCACGATTCCTTTCATCCGTCAGGTTGCCGGTCCGATGGACTACACCCAGGGAGCAATGCGAAATTCCAACCGTAGCAATTTCCAGCCAATCAATTCCGAGCCTATGAGTCAGGGAACAAGATGCCACCAACTTGCACTGTACATGATTCTCGACTCTCCATTGAACATGCTCTGCGATTCACCAAGCAACTATCTTGAAGAACCTGAATGCTGCGACTTCATAGCTGCCATTCCTACCGTCTGGGACGAGACCAGAGTACTTCAGGGACAGGCAGGACAATATATCCTCACAGCAAGAAGGAAAGGAAACGACTGGTTCATAGGAGGCCTGACAGACTGGACAGGCAGAGACATGGAGGTGGATCTCTCCTTCCTTGCTGACGGCCAATATGACATGGTGCTTGTCAGGGATGGTCTGAATGCTGAGAGAAAGGCCAGCGATTTCAAAATAATAAACAAGGAAGTTTGCGCAAAGGATAAAATTACTGTCCACCTTGCATCCGGAGGCGGCTTCGCTGCCCGTTTCGAAAAGAAGGCACCAAAGCTGACTTTCCGTCCGGACGGTACCTTCAAAATAGTTCAATTCACTGATACTCATTTTATTCCGGACGACAGCCGTAGCGACATTGCCATAGAAAGAATCAATGAGGTACTGAATAGTGAAAAACCTGATCTGGTGATAGTGACAGGAGATATACTCTATGGAAGGCCTGCCGACCAGGCATACAGGACATTGCTCGGAGCCATATCCAGCCACAAGATTCCTTTTGCAATAACGTTCGGCAACCACGACAGGGAACATCTTCTGAGCAATACGGAGCTTTACGACATAACCAGAAGCATACCATACAACCTCCTTCCTGATCGCGGCGACAATTCTTCTCCTGATTATGAACTGCCTGTGTTCTCATCAAAAGACGGAAAAATGAAGGCACTTCTATATTGTTTCGATTCGCACACCTACCTTTGGGACAAAAAGTACTATGAGACTTTCTATCCGGAGCAAGTGGTTGATTATAAGCATAAAAGCGAATGTTATACCCGTTGTAACGGAGGAACGCCAGTACCGTCCCTCGCATTCATGCACATCCCATTCCCTGAATATGACCATGTTGCAACAACCTATCCTGCAGCGGAAAGCTCTGGCCAAGGTGGCGATACAATCAACGCCCTGGTAGGCAACAACCTCGAAAAAGTGTGCAGCCCTGAGCTGAACGGAGGAATGTTCAATGCGATGTACGAATCAGCAGACATAATGGGAGTCTTCGCCGGCCATGACCACAATAACGACTGGGCAGCCGTTTATAAAGGTATCATGCTCGCTTATGGCAGATACACAGGCGGAGATACCGTTTACAATGACCTTCCAAACGGTGCGAGAGTCATAGTGTTGAAGGAAGGTGAGCGGAAATTCGACACATGGGTAGTACTTGCAGGTGGAGAAAAACTCTTCCCGCTCACATATGACAACGGGCAAATGAGAAAAACAGAATAGGCAGAATCATTGATGCCAGACCTTCAGATATTGCTGGAGGGCCCACATCTCATCTCGATATTTAGCGGCTGCAGTGAAATCCAGATCTGCGGCCGCTTTTTGCATATTCTTTTTGGCAAGTTCAACGGATTTCTCCACTTGCTCCCGGCTCATGGAACGGATTACCGGATCCTGGAGCACCGCGGCAAGGTCGGCCTGGATATAACCGTCAACATAGGCGGAATTGCTTTCCCTCTTCGAATCATGCCCGAGTCCGACACTGACCGTACCCCTTCCAAGATCCGAAG
>CAMCIE010000219.1 GCA_945874815.1 uncultured Bacteroidales bacterium | reverse complement strand
CGACTCAGATAAGTCCGACAAGAGCCATGATGGCCAGCACTGCTGAAAAAATGCCCTGGAACTCTGCCTGCACCAGGAAAGGCGCGCGAATGAACGACTTTGTCGCACCAACCAGTTTCATTGTGTGGATGGAAAAGCGGCGTGAAAAGACATTCAGACGTACCGTATTGTTAATCAGCACAAAGGAAATGAAAAGCAACAAGATAATGAACACTCCAAGAAAGAGGGAAATCCTGCTCAGATTGGCATTGAGAGCATCCACGAGCGAGCGCTGATAAACAACCTCCTCGACCAATTGGGAATTTCCCATAATTTTACGGACGACCTCCAGGCTGTCAGCCGAGACATAATCGGCAGTGAGGGTAACGTCGATGGAAACCGGGATCGGAGAGGTCTCGAAGACATCCAGAAAATCCGTGCCGAGCATATCCTCCATCTCCTTTCGCCCTTGTTCACGGGAAATGAAAGTCGTACTCTTGATGAAAGGCATCCCGTCCATCCTCGCCTTGTACTCCAGAGCGTCATCTTCAGAAACATCCTGTTTCATCATGACCGACACCTGCATATTCTCCTTGAAGTAGTCTGAAACTCCTTTTGCATTGACCATCAGCATACTGGCTACTCCGACAAGGAGCAGCACAAGGCTGATGCTGATCACGGATGAGAGGTAGGCATTGGCGAGCCTTCGCCTCATTAACTTATTGTCAGTTTTTTCCATAAGGGGCAAAGATAGTGAAATATCAAAATAAATTATTATCTTTGTAGAGTTTTTGTCGTTAAATAAACTGTATATGGCTAATTCAGCGAAAAGAGTTCTGTTCGTCAACTCAGAGATATTCCCTTATCTCCCGGAAACCCCGATTTCATCAATCGGAAGATACCTTCCGCAGGGCATTCAGGAAAGGAAAAAGGAAATCAGGTCTTTCATGCCCCGCTACGGATGCATCAACGAAAGGAAGAACCAGCTTCATGAGGTAATCAGACTTTCGGGCATGAACATCATCATCAATGATGTTGACAGGCCACTCGTCATCAAGGTGGCATCCATTTCCGCTGCCAGGATGCAGGTATATTTTATCGACAATGAAGATTATTTCCACAGGAAGAGCATATTCAGGGATGAGGACGGAAAATTCTTCGAAGACAACGGCGAAAGGGCCATCTTTTTTGCAAGAGGCGTGCTCGAGACCGTGAAGAAACTCAGATGGGCTCCGGACATCATCCACTGCCATGGCTGGATATCACAGGTTCTGCCACTTTATCTGAAGAAAGCGTATATTGACGACCCGATATTCTCAAACAGTAAAATCATCACCTCCATATACGACGACACTCCGATGGAGAGTTTCCCGGAGGATTTGAAGGAAAAAATCCTGTTCGGAGGCATTTCAGAAAATGATGTGGAACTGCTTGCCGAGCCAACAGGCATAAATCTTGCAAAAATGGCCGTCTGCTATTCCGACGGAGTCATAATGGGCTCACAGGACATACCACAGGAGCTGGCATCATACTGCAAGGAATCGGGAAAACCTGTACTTGAATTCAATGCCGATGCCGTTTCCAGTGGCTCATATATAGAAGATTACAACAGTTTTTACGACAATATACAATGAGTTTAGGTTTATTCGGCAAAGTCGGCCGTCTTTCAGTCCTCGGAGCTGTGTTGCTCGGAGCTGTATCTTGCATTGAAATCAACGAACATCTTGGAGAGAACCTTATTCCGGACGACCAGAAATGGGATGTATTCGTACCTGACCCGATAGAATTCCGCACGGGAGACATTGTCCTCAAACCGACGGACAGCCTTTCTGCATATAGCAGCAGGCGATTCACCTTCGGCAGCATCCGCGACGAAAACGGCATCAGCAGGAAAAGCACAAGTTTTACAATCATTCCTGTTGACAAGGAGATTGATTTGGGCGAAAACACAAGAATCAGGAAATTCTTCTTCAATGCAGTGAGGGACACCTTGTCCATTGCCAGGGAAAGCGACAGGAACATTCTCCAGAATGTATATGTATATGAGTTGAAAAAGCAGCTCGACACCACCATTCTATATACCAGTGACCTTACATCAAAAAAGGCCATTGAGGAATATGTCAACCTTAGTGAAAGGATTACTTCTGGTATTCCCGTATATGACGGAGGTGATTCCCTTTCTTTTGAATTCAGCACCAGATTCGCCGAGAGATTCGTAGAAAAGGTCAGGAATGCCAAAAAGGACACGCTTTCACATTTTGTGGAAACGGTTCCGGGAATCTACATCACCTGCGACGATCCTGTATCGAAGGGAGGCAGGATCAATATGTTTGACATCGCACTTGAAAGCGATTCATACGGCTATGTGACAGGCAATTATGCCGAACTGAAAATTACTGCCGATTATAAGAAAGAGGACGGAACAGTCAGGAAGGATGTCGATACCACCTTTGTTTTCCTCTTCGGTCCGTCTTCATTCGTGAACAGCTCATCAAGTTCTCTTCCAACTCAATATGCATTCAACAACAGTGAAAATTATCATCCGTCAGTTCCTGATGCTCCGGATGGCAAGTCTTATATCCCTACAGACAAAATGATAATAGAGGGAGGCAGCGGACTGAAACCGGTCATCAAGGCTTCGGCTGTGAGAACACTGATGGAAGAGGCCATAAGGAAGGAGCTCGGAGATGAGGATATGACGGACTTCAGCAATGTGGTCATCAACAAGGCGACAGTATTCCTGCCTTACGATGCAGCAAATCTTGAAGGCGGATATGACGGTGTTGAACTCTTTCCTCCGATCCTCAGCCCGACAATCAGGCTCAGCAGCGAGGAAGGAAACTACGTTTCTTATGCAGGACTTACCGATTCAAGCATAGAGAGCGAAAATCAGGGCAACATCAACAGGTCACTTTGCACGTACTGCCCGGATCTGAGCCACCATTTCCAGAGTATACTCAAGCTTGACAACACAGATTCCGACTATCAGAAGAAACTTGAGGCCAAGGACGTCTGGTTCCTTATCATGCATGAGGAAACTACCACCACGACAAACGACTATGATTCAAGCTACTACGACAACCTGATGTACGCTCAATATTACAACATGATGTATGGCGGTTACGGCGGATATGGCGGATACGGTTACGGCGGATATGGCTATGGCTGATAAAACAACTATGGCTATGGCTACAATAACTATTATAATTATCTGATGATGGCCCAGTATATGAGCGGAAGTTCGTCGTCAAGTACGACAACCTCCACTGAGCTGGATAAGGACAGGTATTATAACTGTATCCTGAACGGACCTGAGGCAACAATCGGAGCTCATCCCGTGCTCAAGTTCACATTCTCATTGCCTTTGAAGTAATTATTGCCGGCAAGAAGATTTTGCCTGGAATATTATTCCTTAATTCCGCAAAGCGGATTGCTTAAAAAATAGCAAGCCCTTGATAAAGAAAC
>CAMCIE010000218.1 GCA_945874815.1 uncultured Bacteroidales bacterium | reverse complement strand
ACCGACAGAAGCGGTGCCCCAGGAATCAATGCAGACATGATAGAGGCATTCTATGCGAAACTTGCAGCTTTCAAGGCTTGGAAGGAAGGTGCCGTTGAAGCGCCTTACGGAGAGCAGACCGACAAAGTCCTTGCAGCATACAATGCATTGGATTCCAAGGTGAAAGACTTCTTCCTCCGTTCAAGACTCGCAGCATTTTCTCCATCATCGGCATCAGCCCTCGACATTCAGACTTCAAGAATCGAGTCAATCAGCGCCGAGAACCTCACGGCAAAAGGTGAAGAAATCGCTTCATATCCGCTTTCACACATCAGTCTCAACAACGCTCTTGACCTGAATGCAGGCATCAACCCTGCATGGGCCGCACAGTTTGAGATTATCAGGAAAAATGCCATAGCTTCGGATAAGGAAAGCCTCACCGAGCAGGATTGGGATGCCATCGGAGCAAGTTTTGCTGCCTATACTGCATGGTGCTCTGCAAAGGCCGGCGCAGAGGTAGAGTCTCTGGGCATCGACAAGGTGAATGAACTGCTTGCACAGGACAGGAAAGCTTCCCTGCTCGCATTGGTTCAGAGCGATGCTGCCCTCAAGGATGAGGCAGACAGCATCACTACAGTGGACAAATTCATCCACCTCTACCGTGACTTCGGAAGACTCCTGCGCAACTTTGTCACCTTCCAGGATTTCTACGACAAAGACCGCAAGCAACTCGCTGTATTCCAGTGCGGTACGCTTATCATAGACCAAAGGGCATGCAAGTTCTGCATGAAAGTTTCCGATATGGGAAAACACAATACCATGGCCCCGGCCAGCGGAATGTTCCTTATCTACTGTGACTGTACAACCAAGACCAAACCAGGCAAGCTTCAGATCGTTGCTGCCGTGACAGTCGGAGAAATCGGCGACCTGACAGTCGGCAAGAATGCTGTGTTCTATGACAATGACCAGGTTGAATGGGATGCCGTCATCACAAAGATCATCGACAATCCTATCAGCATAGCCCAGGCATTCTGGTCTCCATACAGGAGAATGGCTACTGCTATCGAGAACCTCATCAACAAAAACGCGGCTGACAAGGATGCCAAGATCATGAAGGAAGCAACAGAGAAAATCAATGCAGCTCCGAAAGTAGCCGAAACCGCTGAGGGCAAACCTGCACAGGCCCAGCCATTCGACATCGGAAAATTTGCCGGTATCTTTGCTGCCTTGGGTATGGCTGTCGGCATGATCGGTTCAGCTCTGGCATCAATTGCCAAGGGCATATATGCACTGAAATGGTGGCAGGTTATCCTCGCATTCTTTGGCATCATGCTCGTGATTTCAGGACCGGCAATGGTGATGGCATGGATGAAGCTAAGACGCAGGAACATTGCTCCTCTGCTCAATGCAAACGGTTGGGCGATAAATGCCTCATCCAAGATCAGCATCATTTTCGGCGAGACCCTTACAGACATAGCCAAGTTCCCTAAACTCAACATGAAAGACCCTTATGCAAGAAAGGGCATGGCTCCGTGGAAGAAATGGACAATCTCAATCGTATGCATTGCAGTGGTTGCAGCAGCACTCTGGCTCTTCAATCTGCTTGCATGGGCAAAGCTCCCTTCACCACTGCCTTGTTTCGGTGAGGAAGGTACAGTTGAAGTCGTGGAAGCTCCCGTAACAGAAGCTGAAGCTGAATAAAAATTTACAGATGACAGATAATTTTTCAAAGGCCGCGGGACACGCGGCCTGTTTTGTGGCCTATGCGATATTTGGCCTGAACATAATAATTTGCAAGGATCTGACAAGCAGCCACATAGTCTCTCCGATGGGTCTGTTCTGCATAAGGTCCGTATGTGCGGGAAGCCTTTTCTGGCTGATTTCCCTGTTCCTGCCAAAAGAAAAGGTTGACAGGAAGGACTATGTCCGGATATTCATAGCATCCATGCTCGGATTCTTCCTTTGTCAGATTTCATTCCTGATAGCGATTCCGGAAGTGACTCCGATGACCAGTTCGATCGTAAGCTCCCTCTCCCCCATCTACACGATGTTCATTGCAGCCGTGGCCATCAAGGAACCAATTACCGTCAAGAAAGCGGGAGGAGTACTGATCAGTTTTGTCGGAATCATGATATTGATATTCAACAGCATGCACTCTGCAGGAGCTACGGAAAACTCCCTCCGTGGTATTCTTCTGATGATTGTGAACGGACTCAGCTTTGCCCTGTATCTGGGCATTTTCAAGCCGCTGATTTCGAAATACAGCGTATGCACGTTCATGAAATGGATATTCCTTTTCTCCACCCTGGTATCCGTACCGGTCAGCGCCGGTGAAATCGTATCACTTGAATGGAGCGCAGTGCCCGGGAAACTCATCGCCGAACTCGGCTACCTCGTATTCTTCGCCACATTCATAAGTTACTACCTCATACCGTTCGGACAGCAGCGCCTGCGCCCTACTCTTGTGAGCATGTATGCATACATTCAGCCTATAATTACCACAGGCATAAGCATTTGCATCGGTATGGACACACTGACGTGGCAGAAAATCCTTTCCGCCGTCATGGTATTTGCAGGAGTGATAATCGTAAGCAGAAGTAAATCAAGGGAACAGGTTTCCGTACAGGAAACAGAGGCTAAAGACTGAGCCTCTTGCGGAGAGTCTCCGAAGCACTTATCTGATTTTCCTTGTCAGAAAAATCGAGCCATTCAGCGGCGAGGGAATCATTGCCCATGATATGGCAGGCCGTTGCAATATTATATGCAGCGCAAGAACGTTTCAGAGGGTCATTTGACTGCAAGGCTTTGAGCCACAGGTCAATGGCCTTCGACCATTTGAACTGCAACGCACTGTCAAGGGCTTCAAACCACATGTCATTATCGAAATACATGATTGTGAATTGCTCCACTTTCCACTGGGAGATGAACGATGAAGCCAAAGTCTGCCCTGAGCCGGCAGCCTCCTGACCGAGGGCCTCAAACGCCTTGACCTTCATCTCTTCTCTTGAACGCTTTCCGTCAGAATAGACATCAGGGACAGCCACGCTTGATCCGGAGAAGGAACGGACTCTGTCGGCCTTGTCCATGCCATCGTAGCAATATAGTTTCATGACGAACGGGATGGAGCCCGTCGATACGTATGATGAATCCGCTCCAGATTTGACGGAAACTTTGGCAGGGCCTCCAACGGTCATTGTGCCGAGTTTGATAGTATCAATAAGAAAGACGACGTCGGCACCCGTATCCATGAGGATGTTGAACATGGAGTCTCGGGAAGCATAATTCTCCCCATTGCCCAAAGGTTTGCGATACACTCCGATTGAGCCTTTCTCCATGCCGTAATCCTTCTCAAGTGATGAAGCGAACCCCTTTGCCATATTTTCAGCAAAGTCTGCATTCTCCCGGCGGCCATCTTCCAGATAAACAATACTTACCAATTTCCCGGCAAGATCTACACCTGCCTTGGACGGATGTCTC
>CAMCIE010000217.1 GCA_945874815.1 uncultured Bacteroidales bacterium | reverse complement strand
ACCGCAAGCTCCGTGAGCTGACCGATTGCGGCAGGCATGTCACCATAGAAGCCAAAGTCACTCAGGTTGATGGAAGCGACACGGCCGTTTGAATGTAGTTCAACGCCTGGCTGGTCACCCCAAAGATCGACATCCTTGTTGAAGTCCCAGTTCACTCCTTTTTGGAAATCTTCACCGCTGTAGTACCAGTCCTTTCCGCCAAGGGCTTCCCAAATCTCCTTCAAAGCCACATAGTCCTTGATGTATTCGTCTGATTCCCTGAGATTTATCTTAATATCGGCATCAGTTACCTTATTGTCTGTTACTGTGAACGGTGACTCGGCAGGAATAGAGTTGGTCTCCTTAAGATATTTGGATGAATCATAAGTTGAATATGACATCACCTTGTAACTGCCAGAGGGAAGCATGAGCAAGGTATCACACTGCAGATACGAAGTACGCTTGTCACCGTCAGTGAAATCCATCTTGAACTTCGTCTTGATGTTCGTAAACGTAAATTTGTCGGACGAGCCGTCTTTCTTTACGGTAAGGGTCACATATTTGATTTCATCGAAGGTATATTCCCCGGATGAAGCCTTGGTGCCAGGTACAAAGTCCTTGACGAACCTGAACTGAACTTTTCCGCGTGGCTGTACATTGGCAGTGAGGTCACATATTGCGAGTCCTCCAGGAACCACCGTGAATCCTGCACCTTTGGAATCGCCATAATAGAGTTCATTATCAAGTTTGTCGAAGAGCACAAAGGAATCAACTTCATAGCTTCCGCTCAGGAGCTGAAGTTTCTCACTTCTCATACCAAACTCTGCAGCCTCATCGTCGGCAGCTCCGAGAGTCATGGTCTGAGAAATTGTTCCATCCCCAAAAACCAGGTTGACCTTAATCTTGGCAGCCTGGGAAAGATAGTCGAGCTGACTGACCACAGACTTGGTGGCAGCTCCGTAGGAGGCCTCCTTGTACAGTTTGAACTGAACATATCCGTAATCCTTCTCGCGGTTGTCAGGCTGCTGCTCCCTCACACAGGAAGCGATGGAGAGCAGTCCGATGGCAGCGACAAGGAAAGCCGTCAGTGATTTATTGATTATTCTTGTCATTATTAAATCAGTTTGCTGGTTCGTATGTACAAACGAGAACGTATTTAGGCATGAAATTCTCCTTAAACACATAGAAATCAGTTGACGGTTTGTCAGTTATCATATCGATGTAAATCTGATTGTCCGACATTACCTCATAAGAAAGCCATGTGTTTTCATCCCAGCCAATAAAAGGATACTGGTCAGGCATGCAAGGAACATTGAGCATTGCCATTTTCGGCTCGGATGTAGTGTATTTCAATTCCCAGATTGCATTCTGGTCGGTGATGCCTGTCTCGCTCTTGATATACTGGAGCTGATCTCCGTCATAAAGTGAGAGAGTTGCGCCCTCTACCATATCAGGGTAAGTGAAAGAAAATGGTCCAGATGCTGGCTGGCTGCCCCCCTGTGGGTCATATACGGCATAGACGACAGCAAGCGGTGTGTCATTGCCCTGTGCATCATAGAAGCAGATGAAACAATCAAGTCTTTCATCCTTGCACAGAGCAGTAACAGGAGCGAACTCAGTGCTCTGGTTGTTGAATACCTGGATAAACTCTTTGTTCTCAGGGAAATATCCCCACTCCATGGATTTGAATACGTATGCTCCGATCTGGGCAGCCGGTTCAAGGGCGATATAAGTGTCACTGTTCTCTGAGAAAACAAGAGTATAGAGATTGGTACATCCTCCTGAAGCCTCTTTCAAAGGATAGTAGAAATCATCTGTCTCAGCCATTTTCGTGAATGATACTTTTCCTTCACTCTGTTTTGCCTTGAAGAAATCCGTATATGTTGCCGAAGCGCCCTTCTGGACGATGGTGGTGAGGATATAAGGTTTATACTCTTCTTTGATTTCGCCTGTACCATCAGGGCCTGTAAACAGGTCAAAGTCAGGATTGGCAACTTTAAGTGATGCAGGAAGAGCGAGGAGATATGCAGTTCTCGGCTCTGATGATGTGTTAGGGCTTACCTTGAGCTGGTAAGACACTGTCTGGATCTTGCTCGGGTCGTTGTTGTCCCATGCTCCGTTCGGAGCAGTCAGCTCAACCCAGTTGTAAACATAGCCGTCAGGATTTGAATACCACCATTCGCCATTGTAGTATGGAAGAAGTACCTGAATGCCTTCTGCAGAAGTAATGTTCTTGAAAAGTACATCCTGCTCGGTGCCCATGTCATTGACAAATTGACCGGCAGAAGTAAACTCAATTGTCACAGGGAAGGAAGATGTGATGTAATCCTTGGTCTGAGGAAGTACTACCTCGAATGAAATCATTTCATTCTCACCTCCGAGGAATACAACGTTTCCTTTCTGCTCCTCAAGCGAAATCTTTTCAATGTTTGCTGTAAGTCTGAACTCTACAGTGCCGTTGCGCAATGCCTTGTCGTCTGAAAGACCGGCTGTCTCAAGCCACTCAGGAAGTTCAGCAAGTTCCCAAGGGAAGTCTGCTGTGACCTTGAGGGCCATCTGGTAGAAATTCAGGTCCTCAGGCCATACAAGGCTCAGGCTTGATCCTGTAGTGAGAGCAGCTTCCTCATATTCATACAGCAATTCTCCGTCAGCTGAAGGAAGGAATCCATAATCATCACTCTTTGCAACCCATACGGCAATGTTTCTGTCTTTTGAGCCACGTACAAGAGTAGCGATAGTCTTCGACTGCTCCTTCATCGTAAGAACCACTTCACATGTTCTTACTTTGTCATACTCCTCTACATCAGACACGACGATAGTGACATCCTGTCCTTCAGTAGCTTCTCCCTTAATTTTGCTCACAGGCTGCTTTCCTTCTCCCTCTTCCATCCAGAACCATGCAGATCCTCCTTCTGATTTGAGTTCGAGTTCCCAATCCAGATTGGCAACGATTTTTACAGTCTGCCTGTCACCGGGATTGACATTTACAGTGCCTATTCCCTCCGGAAAGACAGGCTCTACAGGAACCTCGGTCTGAGGTTTTTCACAACCGGCTGCAAGGACAAGTGCAAGAGCAGCCATAAGAGTAGATTTGATTGCTTTCATATATATTCTTGTTTTTACTATTCAATGTAAATCATTCATTATAACCCGGCATTCCTTCATTGAAGAGCCTGCGTGCCTCAGCATCGCTTACGAACTCCATCACATTGTAGAAATGGCCTACGCTTCCATAAGGGTCACCCAAGGTCTCGACATAAAGTTCAGTCCAGACATAGAGATATTTTCCGAAAGTATAGAAGTTTGAAGTATAGAGACTGCTGTTCCTTACGAGTATCTCATTATCACCGTAAGAGATTCCGAAGAAAGAATACTCGTCAGCGGCAGCCTGGCCTTCAGGAACGGTAACATACTGGTTGAGAGGATCTTCCGGATGGAATACCATCTCAACGTCATAGCCATCCTTGAACATGTTGC
>CAMCIE010000216.1 GCA_945874815.1 uncultured Bacteroidales bacterium | reverse complement strand
GAAGCAGATGAATACCGAATGGTCGGAGCCGTGGGGGTTCTGTGCCGTACCAGTCTTTCCGCAGATATCCAGCCCCTTGACTGCAGCAACGCTGGCCGTTCCTCCGGAGCCGTAGCCGCTGTTGACCGCCCTGTACATGCCCCCGATGACCTTCGGGAAATGGGTGGTATCCACCATTGTATAGTGTCTTTCCTTGTATTTGGGGTCTATCGTGATTTCCTTCGAGTCTTTGATTATGTGTGGGATGTAGTAATATCCGCGGTTGGCTATCGTGGCGCAAAGGTTGGCAAGATGGAGCGGGGTACAACCGATCTCGCCCTGACCGATGGAGAGTGAAATCACCGTCGTGGCCTTCCAGCCGCCTTTATGATATACTTTATTGTAGTATTTTGAGTCCGGGATGAATCCTCCCAGCTCGGAAGGGAAGTCACTGCCCAGTTTTTCCCCGAAACCGAAGCTCTTAACCGCCTTGTTCCAGTAGTCCATGGCATCGTCGATTGACTCGAAATCCTTGTTTTCGAGCAGGTCACGCAGCACATAGCAGTAATAAGCGTTGCAGGACATCATTATGGACTCTTCCAGATTCAGAGGCGAGCGGTGGGCATGGCAGCCGAGTTTGTTCTTGCCGAAATGGTAGCCCATGCTGCAAGGATATGCCGTCGAAGGGCTGATTACCCCTTCTTCAAGACCGATAAGTCCATTTACGAGCTTGAAAACCGACCCCGGAGGATAAGGCGCCTGTACGGCCCTGTTGAACATTGGTTTATATGGGTCTGAAACTATTTCGTTGTAATATTTGCCGATGTCCGCGAGCATTGCCACATCAATGCCGGGACTTGAAACCATCGTGAGAATTTCCCCAGTTGACGGTTCTATTGCCACGAGGCTTCCCACTTTGTTATTCATCAGCTTTTGGCCATAATTCTGAAGTTCAGCGTCGATGGTGGTAGTGACATCTTTACCCGGAACGGCCTCTTTGTCCATCTCTCCGTCCCTGTAGCGGGATTCAATCTTGTTGCGGGAGTTCCTGAGCCAGATATTGTAACCTTTTTCGCCCCTAAGATCCTTCTCGCGGGCAGCCTCGATGCCTGTCATTCCGGCATAGTCACCTGATTTGTATTCATCCGGATGCTTCTCAAGATATCTTGCATCCACCTCGGACACGTATCCGAGCAGGTTGCCGCCGGCATTGTACGGATATTCCCTGATGCTTCTGGACTGGCCTCGGACTCCCGGGAATTTATACGCGACTTCAGCGAACTTCATATATTGGAGCTGGGGAATCTGCTTCATCATCACGACGGTCTGCCATCCGATTCTCCGGCGATTCTTCTTATATTCAGCCATTTTTTCCCGAATGAAGTCCGGGCTCACGTCAAGTACCTGAGCCAGAGCCAGAGTGTCGAATGCTTCCACTTCGCGCGGAGTGACCAGCAGGTCGTATGCCACCTTGTTGCCTACGAGGATGTTGCCATATCTGTCGTTGATGATTCCGCGGGTGGGATAAATGATGGAATAGACCATCGTGTTGTTCTCGGCGCTGAGCTTGTAATCGTCGTCGATAATCTGGATGCAGAACAGCCGTACGATGAGAATCGCCGCAGCCGTGCACAATCCTATAATCAGTTTGTTCTGTCTGTTCAGTTTCATGGCTCCGACCTCCTATCTCTTTTCCTCCGGAGTGAGGATGCTGGCAACTATTAGGGATAGTATCATGTTGATAGCCAAGGAGATCCCAAACTGTGCAAGACTGAACCAAACAGGTCTTGTTCCCGCACCGTCGAGCAGAATGTATATGACAAGGAAGATGGTGAGGTTTGCGGACAGGGCCAATGAAATCTTTCTTATACCGTTTTTGTGGAAGGTGAAACTGTCTTTTCGTGCAATCAGGTCCTCACCTATGAATGTGCGGATGACTGCCTTCCTTGCCAGGGCGACCGGTACAAGGGCAGCAGCATTGATGCCAATAAGGCCTTCGGACAGCCAGTCCACGAGCAGTCCTGTCGCGAAAGCTATGACCATGCTTGCAGATGTACTGGTCTGGAGCGGAATGCAGAGCACCATGGCCGGAAGCAAAGTCACCAAGGCATAAGGAGTAAACTGAAAATAGTTGCAAATCACGGTCTGAATAATCGCCAGCATGGCGTAAAGCAACCAGAAATTCTGTCCTGTTCTCATCTTCTGCCCTCCAATTCTTCAATTTCTTCCTTGCCGGTATTCTCTACGATTGTAATGTATCTTACTGACGAAAAGTCCTCAAACAGAGAGACTTTTATATCGTAGGTGGCTCCATTCACGATTTTCGAATCGACGATGGTTCCAAGTGGAATGCCCGCCGGGAATATGGAGGAGAAGCCGCTTGTGAACACGGTGTCACCGGGAGCAAATTCCACGTGGTGTGGGATTTCCTTCAATATGGCGCCGTTGCTGCTCCTTCCGTCCCATGACATCGGGCCCACGGCTCCTTCCTTGCCGATTCTGGTGCTTATGTTCATGTCGTGGTTCTTGAATGAACGCCCATAGGAATATTTGCGGCCGACATTGTCTATGATGCCGATAGCTCCCTTCCATGTGACGATGCCGCTTCCGGATTTGATGCCGTCCTCGGAACCTTTGTCGACGATGATGTAATTGTGCTCGGAATTATTGCTGATTTTGGCAATTGTGGCCGGGATATATCTGAAATTGCCGGCCATGTTGCCGAATCTTTCCAGAGACAGACTGTCTTCCATGTCCAGTTCCAGCTGGGCCAGCCTGGCCCTCAGCGCAGTGTTTTCCAGAGCAAGGCTTTCGTTGGTCTTTCGCAGGGAAAAATACTGTGCAATGTTCTGGGTAGTGCCCCAGACCTTGGCCATTACGACATGGCAACCCTTTGAGAACCAAATGTTTTGCATCGTTCCTGCATGGCGGAGCATATTGAGCGCAGCTACCTCCAGAATAATGAAGATAGCTGCGTCAAGTATCAGGTGTATGATTCGTTTCCTTTGCAAGATTTTACCTCATAAGGAAAGAATAGTTATCGGTATTCTTGAGTGCCAGGCATGTTCCTCTTGCCACTGCCCTCAGCGGGTCTTCTGCGACATGGAACTGGATGTTCACCTTCTCTGTGAATCTCTTGGCAAGTCCCCTGAGAAGCGAACCGCCTCCTGCGAGATAGATACCGTTTTCCACGATGTCGGAGTAAAGCTCAGGAGGTGTCTGCTCAAGCACGTGCAGGATTGCACTCTCAATTCTTGCCACAGATTTATCCAGGCAATGTGCAATCTCCTGATAGGTGATGGTTGCGTGAACCGGGTGGGCAGTCATCTGGTTAGGACCTGTGATTGCATAAGGCTCCGGCTCCACTTCATTCTCTCCGAGTTCAGGAAGAACAGCTCCGATGGCAATCTTGATCTTTTCAGCCGTAATCTGTCCTACCCTGATGTTGTGCTGCTGCTTGAGGTACTGCTGGATGTCGTTTGTGAATACATCGCCTG
>CAMCIE010000215.1 GCA_945874815.1 uncultured Bacteroidales bacterium | reverse complement strand
ATCCTAACGTTTGTGTTGATTGTGGAACTTGTGCTGATGCATGCCCAATGGGTGCTATCGTTGCTGAGTAATCCTCATCCGGAAACTTTCGCATAATTTGACCTTACAGGTCATAGCAAAATTTCAAGGTGCTGACTAAAAAGTCTTTACAGATGTCCCGACTTCGTTCGACATGAAAGACTTTTTAGTCAGCTTCTATTTGCAGACCATGATGTCGAGAATCATATTGTCGGTATTCTGCATTCCGACAGAACCGATGCGCCCAAGATTGCGGATTGTCTTCTCTATGTCCTTCTCTATGATGCCGTCATGCTCTGATACACATGTTCCGTCCATGGCCAGGACTGCCGACTGAAGCGCACTTGACACTCCGGAGGCGACCTTCATTGCACAACCTACTTTTGCACCGTCGCAGACCATTCCCGTGATATTGCCGATCATATTCTTGATACAGTAACAAACCTGCTCATATGAGCCTCCGCGAAGATATACCAGTCCGCATGAGGAACCGGTTGAGGCAATGACACAGCCGCACAGAGCTGACAGTTTTCCAAGGTACCCTTTTATGTGAATTGCAACCAAGTGGCTCAGTACCAGAGCTCTGGCAAGTTCTTCGTCAGTGATTTCATATTTCCTTGAATAAGCAATGACCGGCATGGTCACCGTAATTCCCTGGTTGCCGCTGCCGCTGTTGCTCATGGCCGCCAAAGTGCATCCGGCCATCCTCGCATCGGAAGCCGCCGCGGTGAGCGACATGGCATAGCTCAGGAAATCATTTCCGAAAACCTCCCTGTTCGAACCGGACAGAATGGTCTTTCCCACCTGAAGGCCGTACGAACCTTTCAGGCCTTCTTCCGCAAGTGCCATGTTCAGAGTCCGGGACTCAAGGATGAATTTGATGTCTTCGTAGTCCACCTGCTTTGCAAAGTCATATATCTCCTTGACAGTCAAATGATAATCCAGGGTCGATTTCTGGTCTTCACTGTTTTCTCCATCTTCTTGGCGATGATTTGAAGACAGGATGGTGTTGTCGAAGCAGGTCTCAACGATATTGTCGTGGTCATCCTCGATCATTGCGCTTGCGCAGTGATTTGATGTGACTGATACATAAGCCTTTACATAAAGCTTATGGTCGGTCTGCGCAAGAGCAACTGTCACCGCTTTATTCTCGACAAGTTCCTTTGCCCTTCCGATGGAACGTTCATCCAGGTCATGCAGGACCTCCAGACCGTATTCTGATTTTCCGCACACTGCACCAAGGGCAGCCGCGATGTGCAGACCGATCATCCCAGTACCGGGGATGCCCACACCCATGCCGTTCTTGAGGATGTTGCCGCTCACTTCCACCCTGATGTCAAAGTCAGAGCACATCCTCCAGTCCTGGGAGGCAGTGACGCTTTTGTTCTCGATGATTTCCATGGCCTTTGCCACCGCGAGGGCCACCGCAATCGGTTCTGTGCAACCCAGTGCAGGTTTCACTTCTTTCTTGATGAGTCCGATGATTTCTTTTTCCCTAGGATTCATAATCAGTGTTATTTCTTATCTTCATTGCGGCAGAGGTAGTCCAAAGCCGCTCCGATGAGCATATTGATGTCTTTTTCCTCTTTCAAAGTTTCGATAGGGAATCCGAATGCCGCCACTTTGTAGTTTTTTCCCTGAAAACCTATGGCAGCAGAAATTCCGGAATCCGAATATCTTAAAAGGACGTTGCCTTTTGATGATGCCGGGCCGATGCCATCCACGGATTCCACACAGTATTTGTCCGGATTAAGTTCTGTCTGGAAGTCCATCGAAGTACCCTTCGGAAGCAGTTCATCTGAGACTGCCCTGATTTTGCCGATGCGGCTTGCATGGCCTCCCATCCATTTGATACCGAGCACTTTCCTTGCAAATGTCATGGATCGGGACTGTATTTCCTTGTCCTTCTCCAGAGGATAGATGCTGCTCCAGATGTCAGTTCCGAGGTATGCTCCGCTTATGAGGATATTTCCTCCCTGCTCAGTGAATGATGTCAAGGCTTCCTGGAAGCATTCAGGGAATATGCTGTATTTCTGTTTTCCGTTACCCAGGGCCGTGGTCACTTGTTTTCCGCAGATGATGTCTGCATATTTGCTGCCCTCACGCATGTTCGCATCTATAAATGCTTCACTGCTGCATGAACGGAAGGCCTTCCCGTTTTTCATCATGGCTTTTCCATGTATGGCGGGATAGTCGAAACTGTTGCCCGCCACCTCATATCCCGCATGATTGGAAAAAGATGCACCGAAGCCCGTGTTGTCATTGCTTTTGTATTCAGATTGTCTGTTGAACTGATACATATCACCGATATAGGAGATTTCCCTGATATATCCGACTCCGCTGTCAGTTCCCTGATCAAATCCGGCATAGGCGGGAGAATCGATTACGGCAGGAGGGCCTACCCTATTGAAGTTGTTGACTATCAGGATATTGTCTTTTATGACATTTGCTATGCCCTCGGCGGTTGAGGATACCGGCACTCCCGCGCTCAGTATTTCAGAGGGGAAGCTCTTTCCTCCTTTATTGTAAGCTTCAATCTTCCAGCTGTATATATGCCCCGCTTCAATTTCCGTCACCGTACTGTACCTGTCGCCGTGTCTGGTGATTTCCTTGATGATACATCCATTGTCGAATGCCCCCAGGTCCTTTCTTGTGTATAGGATAAATCCTTCTGCTTTTGCTGTCGGTTCAATTTTGTCGATTGTTTCCCTCCAGCTGATTTCAACTTCTATCTTCCCGTCTGCCACGTTTCCGAAGGTCAGTGCCATTCCGCCAACCGGAAGGGGTTGTACTGCGTATGGACATCCGTATCTGTTGCTCAGGTATTTAAGCATGCCTTTATATATGGCTCTGCTTGCTGTGAATCTGAAATCCGGATCCAGACCGTATTTCATATCTGCAAAGTTCTGGTGTGAAAGCAGTTCCAGAAGCATGGATGGAGATGTCGGTGTTCTGGACTCCCTGTAGCCACGGTCCCAGATCTGTCTTCTTGTCCAACGTGGATTGGCAACTGCTCTTATGTCGTTTACCAGCTGGCTTTGAACCATGTCCGCGAATTCCCTGCTGGCCATTCTGCTTTCTTTGTTCGGAAAGCTGCTGCGACCTTCTGATTTGAGAGTATAGATGGCCAAAGTACCTATGATTGAGTCATTTGGAGTAATGCCTGCATCGGAGTGGAAGCCGAATGTGAGGTCCACTGGTATGTTCCTTCCTTTCTCTTTCGGATTTATCCTTGAGCCACCGCTGAGCCATGCCGACCAGTCGCCTCGTGACATAAAATCATCCTTATAGTCATTTGTCCCTTCATTCTGATAAAACAAAGAACTGTCGGCTCCGGACCACTGCAGCCAGTATCTTGCCGCCTCGGAATTCCTTGGCATCCCGGACACGCTGCCACCTCTTTCGATATTTCCCATACCTCCCCCGAATTTCACGGCATCGGCACAAACAACTGTTCCAGGCT
>CAMCIE010000214.1 GCA_945874815.1 uncultured Bacteroidales bacterium | reverse complement strand
GAACTCAATCTCATGGAAGAAAACAAATGTCCTGCAGATACCTATTTCTTCAGCATAGACCACTGAAGGATCCCACTGGGCATGCTGAACGCCAAGCACTTTCGAGTTGAAATCGATCTTTATGTCATATGAGAATTCCTCGGCAGGTTCGATACGCACCAATGAGCCTTTTTCCTTGTTGACTATTTCTATGGTCTCCTTGATCTCAACATATTTCCTCGGAGCATCCTGGGTCGCAAAACCGTCTTTCCAGATTGCATCGATATATGGTTTGGCGCTTCCGTCGAGAATCGGAACTTCAATATTGTCAATATCAATGTACGCATTGTCAACTCCCATTCCGGTCAATGCCGAAAGCACATGCTCCACAGTCGTGACAGCAGCAAGTTTTCCGGTCAGAGTCGTGCTTCTTGCGGTATTTGTAACGTTTTCGGCGATGGCATCCACATAAGCATCTTCACCCACATCAATTCTTCTGAATCTGATTCCTGTATCGACCGGCGCCGGCTTGATTGTCATGTGCGCCGTCCTTCCTGTATGGAGGCCTTTCCCCTGAAATGAATAGTCTTTTAGTAGTGTCTGTTGAAACTGCATTGGTCGTAATTGTTTCTTACTGAATTATAATATCCCGCAAATATAGAGTTTTTTTTCGATATTCTATTTTTTACCGGCTTTCTTGAACTGTGCGTAGCTTCGCATATACTCCATATATGGTATTGCAGGAGTCCCTAGGAATGACTGTCCTTCCTTCTTTACGCTGCCCTGAAGTCCGGACTGCGCTCCGAATGAAGTATTGTCCGCGACGGTAAGGTGTCCGGCGATGCCGACCTGGCCGCCGAGGATGCAGTGACGTCCGATTTTGGTTGAACCGGCAATGCCCGACTGGGCTGCAATTACGGTGTTTTCGTTGATTTCCACGTTGTGGGCTATCATGCAGAGGTTGTCGATCTTGACACCTTTGCGGACGATGGTGGATCCCATCTGTGATTTGTCGATGGTGGTGTTGGCTCCGATTTCAACGTCATCTTCGATGATGACATTTCCGGTGTGCTCGATTTTTTTCCATGTGCCGTCCTCAAGAGGGGCAAATCCGAATCCGTCGGCTCCGATTACGGCATTCGAATGGATTATGACGTTGTTTCCGATCTGCATGCCGGGATAGATTCTGACGCCCGGGTAGATGATGCAGTTCGAGCCTATTGTAACATCGTCGCCGATATAGACATGTTCATAAATCTTCGAATAATCTCCTACTTTTGCCTTCTTTCCGATGTAGGCAAAGTCTCCGACATAGACTTTCTTGCCGATATGTGCAGACAGGCGTATTTTGCTGTGGAGGCCACGATGACGTTTGTATGAACGTTTTTTTGCAGTGACATAGTCAAGAAGGGATGCTACGGCCGCGTATGCATCATCCACTCTGACCAAGGTCGCGCTCACAGGTTTCGCAGGCTCGAATGTTTTGTTTACGATGATTATGTCCGCCTTACATTCGTACACGTACTGTTCATATTTCGGATTGGCGAAAAAACAGATGGCGCCGGGTTTTCCGCTTTCAATTCTCGCAACGGTACCACCAAGGATTTCTGCGATTTCTTTTGCTTTGAATTCCATTTCCTTAGGGTTCAGGTATATTTGATTTTGTATATTCTGAATTTATTCGTACATTTGCGCCGTGAGAATGATACAGGGGGCAAAGATGCCCCCTTATTTTATACATTTAGGTCATCAGCGATATGAACGTATCAGAAATAACAGATGCAATAAAAGGGCCAATCGTTGCACGCGGCCTTTACATTATTGAAATTTCTGTCAGCAGGGATAATGATGTCGAGATTGTAATCGACTCCGAAGACGGGATTGTGGAGCTTGAGGATTGTGTGGAAATCAGCCGTCATTTCGAGGCTTGTTTCGACCGCGAGAAGGAAGATTATTCCATCACCGTCACATCGGCAGGCCTTGACCAGCCCTTCAAGGTGCTGAAGCAGTTCACCAAGGCTGTGGGCAGCGAAGTGGAGGTGTCTCTGAAGGGTGGCAAAAAATTCATCGCCCTTCTTACCGCCGCCGATGAAAATGGAATAGAGTTGAAATACTCTGTCAGGGAAGCCGTAGAGGGAAGCAAGAAAAAACAGCTTGTGGAACACAATGAGCGTTTCCCTATGGATGCGGTCAATGCCGTCCGTCCTCATATCAAATTCGAATAAATAATTAAATAAATACACAAATGGAAAAAATTGAGCTTAAAGATGCTTTCGCGGAGTTCAAGAATCAGAAGAACATCGACAGACCTACAATGATGGGTGTGCTTGAAGATGTGTTCAGGACTCAAATTGCTAAAACTTATGGTTCATCTGACAATTTCGACGTCATCATCAACATCGACAAGGGTGACTGCGAGATCTATTGGAACAGGGAGGTGGTTGAAGAGGTCGAGGACCCTATCACCCAGATTTCTCTCGAAGAGGTGAATGCTGACGGTGACGACTACGAGCTCGGCGAGACTTTCGCAAAGAGAGTCGAGCTCAAGGATTTCGGACGCAGGGGTATCCTGAACATCAGGCAGAATCTTCAGGGAAGGATCATGGACATTGAAAAGGCCAACCTTTACAACAAATATGTCGGCAGAATCGGCGAGATATTCACCGGAGAGGTATATCAGCCTTGGGCCAAGGAGGTTCTCCTTCTGGATGAAGAGGGCAATGAGCTCAGACTTCCGAAATCAGAGCAGATTCCGGGTGAACACTTCAAGAAGAACGACACTGTAAAGGCTATCATCAAGAGTGTCGAGATGAAGAACAACACCACTCCTTACATCGTTCTTTCAAGGACCAGTCCTGAGTTCCTGGAGAAGCTTTTCGAGCAGGAGGTTCCTGAGATTTACGACGGTCTCATCACCATCAAGAAAGTGGTGCGCATCCCGGGCGAAAGGGCAAAGGTTGCCGTGGAGTCCTATGACGAGAGAATCGATCCTATCGGAGCTTGTATCGGTGTGAAGGGTTCACGTATCATCAGCATCGTACGAGAGCTTCGCAACGAGAACATCGATGTCCTCCAGTGGACCAACAATACCCAGCTCCTTATCCAGAGAGCGCTCAATCCTGCAAAGATTTCTTCGATAGTTGCTTCAGGTGAGGATGACAAGATCAAAGTTTACATGCATCCTGACGAGGTCAAGAAGGGTATCGGTAAAGGCGGCTGCAACATCCGTCTGGCAAGCATGCTCGTAGGCAAGGAAATCGAAGTTTGGAGAGAGCTCCCTAAGGATGACGAGGCTGAGGGCGAAGAGGACGTTCTTTTGAGCGAGTTCTCCGATGTCATCGAGGACTGGATCATCAAGAAGCTTCAGAGCATCGGATGCGACACTGCTAAAAGTGTACTTGCACTGTCTCCTGAGGATATCGCCAAGAGAGCAGACCTTGAAGACGAGACAGTCGAAGATGTCATCGACATCCTCCGCTCTGAGTTCGAGGACGAATAGCCGTCATTTCATGCAACCCACAGGGTTG
>CAMCIE010000213.1 GCA_945874815.1 uncultured Bacteroidales bacterium | reverse complement strand
CTGGGAATGTGTCCGACCCTGGCTACAACAACATCAGCCATCAACGGCATGAGCATGGGACTTGCAACCCTGTTTGTCCTCGTACTCTCCAACATGGCAATCTCACTGATTGCTCCATACATCCCGGATAAAGTCCGCATCCCTTCATACATCGTAGTGATCGCAACCTTTGTGACCCTTCTTCAATTTGTGATGCAGGCTTATGTTCCGGACATCTATGAGACCCTCGGACTGTTCATTCCTCTTATCGTGGTGAACTGTATCGTTCTCGGACGTGCTGAGGCATTTGCCAACAAGAACGGAGTCCTTGATTCTGCCTGTGACGGTCTTGGCATCGGACTGGGCTTCACCCTTTCACTCACTCTTCTGGGTCTTGTACGTGAAATTCTCGGAAGCGGCAGCGCATTCGGATTCAAATTCATCTCAGGTGACGGAATCCTTGCTTTCGTACTCGCTCCGGGAGCATTCCTCGCGCTTGGCTATCTGATCGTGGTATTCAGGAAACTTACAGAAAAGAGAAACTAATTAATTGACAATCATTATGGCAGAATTTGCAATCATATTCATTTCAGCGATATTCGTAAACAATATCCTGTTGTCTCAGTTCCTCGGAGTATGTCCGTTCCTGGGCGTGTCCAACAAGCTCAGCACAGCAGCCGGAATGTCCATGGCAGTTTGCTTTGTCATCACTCTTGCAACTGTGGTGACCTACCTTCTGAACATGGCTCTGGTAGCTCTCGGCCTCGAGTTCCTGCAGACTATATCATTCATTCTTGTCATCGCCGCCCTGGTGCAGATGGTGGAAATCGTTCTCAAGAAGATCAGCCCTTCGCTCTATGCAGCCCTCGGTATCTTCCTTCCGCTCATCACCACCAACTGTGCAGTGCTCGGTGTCGCTCTTACAGTGGCAACCAAGGACTACAACCTCGGTGAGGCTACATGGTATGCATTCGCGACTTCACTCGGCTTCGGACTCGCAATGGTCCTCTTCGCCGGCCTTCGCGAACAGCTTGCTCTGAACAACGTCCCTAAGGCTTTCAAGGGTATTCCTATCGCCCTTGTTACTGCAAGTATCCTTGCAATGGCCTTCATGGGCTTTTCAGGACTTGTATAATGGAAAAGAGAAACCTCTGTTCGGAAAGCTGCTCTGCCTCGGCAGAGCAGCTTCTGGATAGAGGATTGTCATTCATGCAGGCTTCCCGTTTCGATGAAGCGGTAAAGTGCCTGCTTTCGGCTGCAGACCATCCTAGTGCTTCTTCTTATGTGAAAAACTTGGCAAGTGCAGCAATCCCGCTAATCGGTCAGATCACAGGTTTTGTGAACAAAGACCTTATGAACCCATAAATAACATTATCCTCTAACCAGTATCATTATGAAAAATTTCATCGCTGTTACCCTGATGCTCCTGGCAGGTGCATCAGCCTTTGCCCAGCAGGCCCTCGGCCCTGGAACAGGCATCGTATCTCCGCAAATCAACCCTGACCACACAGTTACGTTCCGCTATGAGAACCGCAAGGCTGTGACGGTACAGATTACAGGCGATTTTCTCCCTGCAAAGACACTCGAATTCCAGAACGAAGGACGCACAGTCCGTCTTGATGTACCCGGAACAGTGGACATGACAGAACAGAACGGAGTATGGTCCTACACTTCAGCACCTCTTGAAGGAGAGCTCTATTCCTATTCATTCATCGTTGACGGAAAGAAAGTTACCGATCCATCCAACATTTATATGAACAGAGATATTGCTACCTGGACTAATATCTTCACCTTGAGTGCAGAGCAAGGTGACAAAGGATGGTATTATGAAGTACATGATGTACCTCATGGAAATGTCAGCAAGGTATGGTATGATTCACCTACCCTTGGTCTGAAACGCAGGATGACCGTCTATACACCGGCTGAGTATGAGTCTAATCCAAAAGCAAAATATCCTGTACTTTACCTGCTTCATGGCTCAGGCGGAGACGAGGATGCATGGTCGGACCTCGGCAGAACAATACAGATAATGGACAACCTCATTGCTGAAGGCAAAGCTGAACCAATGATTGTGGTCATGCCTAACGGAGTTTATTTCAATCAGGCGGCTCCCGGAGCAGCAGTCAATATGTTCCAGCCAACCATGGCAAACAGCCGCTCGCAATCTACCGTTGAGATTGAACAGAGTTTCCCGGACATCATCAAATATATAGAGTCACATTATCGAGTCAGGAAAGGAATGGCAGACCGTGCAGTCGCAGGACTTTCAATGGGTGGTCGTCAGTCATCTGCTCTTTCAAGAGCCTATCCGAAGATGTTCGGTTATGTCGGAATGTTTTCAGGAGTCGTGCCGCCTCAGGGTGAGTTCGACCAGCAACTTGCTGACGTATTCGCTGCAAAGCCAAAGCTCTACTGGATCGGATGCGGCAAGACTGACGGTGTGATGCAGAACTCCCTCCTTCTCAAAGATTACTGCCAGCAGAAAGGTTATCCTGTGACATTCTATGAGTCAGAGGGAGGACATATCTGGAGAAACTGGAGAGTCTATATGACAATCTTCGCCCAGCAATTATTCAAATAAAAAAATATAAGTTCTGTTATCAGAACATATATTTTACTGATATTGACGGTGCAAATCCGAGCAGGCCATTGTCATAGAACCCCACCTTGCTATCTTTGTAAACAATCTGGCCATCTATAGGGTGGCGGACTTTGCCATCATTAACATGGAAACCGAAAGCCGGTCTGATGTCAACAGAAAGGGACATAGGGAACCAGAAAGTGTATTCAAGACCAACATTTGCAACAAAAGCAAACATGAAACCATGGTCATACCAGCCCTTGATTTCATTGTTTACTTCATAAGGCACAATGTCGTCCACGTAACCGGTTGTGATACCAGGTCCTGAATACAGAGCCCAGCGTCCTCTGTCAGTCCAGGCAGGTCTGCCCCAGATAAATTCATAGATACCAGTTGCCCTGAATCCCGGATGACCGTTAACATTGTACCCCAGGTCCAGTCCCAAAGTGGCATCCAGAAACTGGTCGGCCCTGAAACTATGCTGGTAAACAATGGCCTCCTGTGAGACACCGTTCAACAATCCAATAGCCCTCGGCTGTGCCGAAGCTGCTGAGAGCAAACCAATTGCAAATAATAAAGTAACAATAAAACGTTTCATGATTTTCCAAAATTAGTGTTAAAACTTATTCATCCGAATGCAAAGATAAAAAAAGACTTCAATATTTATTCCTGAACAGAAAATTTTATCAATTGAATATAAATCTGGCACGATATTGGCAAAATCAGGAATCAGCTTAATTGTTACATAAATATTGATTATCATAATGGTTTTTATCGGGACCGGTCGTGAGATCGGTTTCGATTTTTTTTATCAAAAAAGTTAGAAAAAATTTGCAAATTCAAGAAAAAGCACTACCTTTGCAATCCGTTTGAGAAACAACCCAACGGAAAGTTCTTGGAGAGATGGTAGAGTGGTCGATTACGGCAGTCTTGAAAACTGTTGAGCTGAAAGGCTCCGG
>CAMCIE010000212.1 GCA_945874815.1 uncultured Bacteroidales bacterium | reverse complement strand
ACAAGCATACAGAACAGGGATTACACCAAGCTCTACAATCCGATGAGCACATCCCAGATTGCCGCTACGTTCAAGGGATTTGATTTTGCTCTTTTCTTCAAGTCTCTCGGATTGCCGGAGCAGGAAAAGGTGATAGTGCAGCAGCCTTCTTTCTTCAACGGATTTGCAAAGCTCTACGCGGACACCGACCTTGAGACCCTTAAGGATTACCTCGCGGCACACCTCATCATGGACGCTTCTTCCTACCTTTCAGATGACTTCTATGCTGCAGACTTTGATTTCTTCAGCACGGCCATGAGCGGCATCACAGAGCAGAAGCCTCGTTGGAAACGTGCCATGAGCATTCCTAACAGCATTCTCGGAGAAGCCGTCGGCCAGATGTATGTCAAGAAGTATTTCCCTGAAGAGAACAAACAGAAGATGCTGGAGATTGTAGGCCAGTTGCAGAAGTCTCTCGGAGAGCACATCGCCGCCCTTGATTGGATGTCAGACAAGACCAAGGAATACGCGGAGAAGAAACTTTCAAGCTTCACCGTAAAGATAGGTTACCCGGACAAATGGAAAGACTACTCAAGCCTGACCGTGGATCCGAAACTCAGCTATTATGACAACATCCGCTCCGCAAATGCGTGGTATGTAGCTGACAACCTCAGCAAACTCGGACAGAAGACCGACAAGAGCGAATGGGGAATGACTCCTCAGACTGTCAACGCATACTATAATCCTACCACCAATGAAATCTGCTTCCCTGCAGCTATCCTTCAGCCGCCATTCTTCAACATCGACGCTGATGATGCCATCAACTATGGTGCTATCGGTGTGGTAATCGGCCACGAGATGACTCATGGATTCGACGACCAGGGACGGCTTTTCGATGCAGAAGGCAATATGACCAACTGGTGGACAGCTGAAGACGAAGCCAAGTTCAAGGAAAAGACCGCAGTTCTGGTAAAACAATACAGCGAAGTGGAGATTCTCCCGGGACTTCATGCCGACGGACAGCTCACTCTTGGTGAGAATATCGCGGATCACGGTGGAGTCAGCATTGCATACACGGCCCTTCATAATGCCCTCGGAGACACTCTCCCGGCAGACATTGACGGATTCAACGTGGATCAGAGATTCTTCCTCGGATTTGCACATCTTTGGGCACAGAACGCCACTGATGAAGAGAAAGCGCGTCTGACCAAACTTGACGTGCACTCACTTGCCGAGAATCGCGTAAACATTACCGTAAGGAACTTCCCATTCTTCTTCAAGGCTTTCGACATCCAGGAAGGAGACCCTATGTGGAGACCTGAAAGCGAAAGGGTAAACATCTGGTAATTATCTGCCGGTAATGAAAGCTGAGAAGTTCATAGCCTCCCGGCTCAAGACCAAAGGAGGAATGGCTATCACATTGATAGCCATTTCTTTCTTTGTTATTATCCTTGCCCAAAGCGTATCTTCCGGATTCAGGGAAACCATAGGCCGGAAAATTAGCGCCATAAGCGGAGACATACAGCTTTCTCCCACATATCACAATTATCTCGGGAGCGACGACCCAATCCCGGACAACCCGAGTTATCTTTCAGACATCAGAGACATAAAAGGTGTCGTCTCCATACAACCTGTCATCTATAGGGCAGGTATAGCCAAGAAGGGCTCTGTCATAAGGGGAGTATTGTTCAAGGGGACGGAAAATACCGATTCATCATTGCATGCCACCATTCCCGCCGGGCTCGCCTCGGATTTAAACCTCTCAAAGGGAGATGTTTTCACGGGATATTTCCCTTCCGAGAAGTTGAAAGTCAGGAAATTCACGGTCTCAGCCATCGGCGAGGACATGCTCGGGGACAACCGCAAATTCATTGTGTAACTTCCGATTTCGGATTTAAGGAGGCTCAACGGATGGGATGCCCACCAGGCGTCTGCACTTGAAATCACTCTCGATGAAAAGTACCGGACCACGGCCGGGCTCAAAGAAAAAGCCGCAGAAGCCGGAACTGTCATTTACACGAAATCCACCGATGAGGAAGAAATGATGTCGGCCGTATCGTCGGCAGAGTCATTTGCACACATATATAACTGGCTGGATCTCATTGACCTTAATCTGCTGGTTATCCTGGGTCTGATGATTCTGGTAGCGGGATTCAACATGATATCCGGCCTGCTGATTCTTCTGTTCAGAAACATTTCCACCATCGGAACGCTCAAGTCTCTGGGAATGAGAGACAAAGGGATAGCCGGCGTCTTCCTTCGCGTGACAGCGGTCATTGTAGGCAAAGGCATGCTGGCAGGAAATGCAATCGCCATCGTGCTGTGCCTGATACAGAAAAGCACCCATATCCTGAAACTCAACCAGGCCAATTATTTCGTATCCTATGTGCCTGTGGAGATAAATCCGACCGGAATCATAACCTGCGACGCCATAGCATTTGCAGCCATAATGCTGCTGATGCTTATTCCTTGTATGTTTATTTCCCGGATTGACCCTTCCGAGACTTCGAAGACTGAATAAGCTTCAGATTACTGGTAGCCGCATAGTCTTCCGGGTCGATTTTCAAAGCTTTCTTATAATATTTTTCCGCTTTCTTGTTGTTTCTTTTCGCCACTTGCCAATAGGAACCGATATTGTCTATAAACACCGTATTGTTCGGCTCCAACTTGTTCATAATGGTGGAAAGCTGTAAAAAGTAATCATAGGCAAGAGGCGTCCCTATCCGGTAAAGGGCATAGCAATACTCCCCCATGGCCTGACTGAACTCCTGAGCCACAGAAGAGCCTTTGACTTGCGTAAGCGGCTCTGAATCAAGAGTCCAGGACGCATTCTGATCTGAGCGGTACTCTTCCACAAGAGACTTGATTTCAGAATAGCTCATATCCGGACTATCCTTCTCGTATGCAATAAGAGCATTGATTTTGTCAAAACGATACCTCAATTCGTGAGGTCTCAACTCGGCAGCCCTGCCAATGCTCTGAAGCGCAAGCGAAAAATACTCGTCGTCGAACACATTGACCTGATAATAATACACATTCGCCCCGGTAGAATCCTTGAGAGTAAGCACCGGCTTCTCGCCAAGAAATCTGGATGAAGGATTCTGCACGACCTTTGAAGACAAAGACTTGGCATAATTGAAATCAAACTTGGACTTGAACATCTCGGGATCGTCCGGACAGTCTTTCTCCCATCTGTCAAGAATCGTTTCCACACCTACCCCGACAACCCCGACATTGCGGACCTGTCTTTCATATCTCTGTTTGTATGAAGCCCTGAGCTCCGTTTCCTGCCCATGAACCACCCCTGCGGCGAGCATCGAAAAGACCGCCGATATCAACAATACTCTTCTCATTTCAAATTATTTACATCCATCAATATCCTTCTTCCCTGTGGGTGCAGATTATTACATCTTTTCCCAAGATTCTTCACAAACCCGAGCGGTACTCCACAATATGTCACAACATTATACCCCATGGGGGCGTCAGGAAGCACGAGCGTGTCCCGGTGAAGAAATTTCAATGCCGAATGCTCATCCAGCTCCACCTCCGGATATATATTCC
>CAMCIE010000211.1 GCA_945874815.1 uncultured Bacteroidales bacterium | reverse complement strand
ACATTAAATAACCACATTGGTAAAGGTATGGAGAAAAGACACATAGCCATTCTCGGTTCGACAGGTTCGATAGGAAGACAGGCCCTGGATGTAATCAGGCAGCACAGGGAATTGTTCGAGGTGGAATTGCTGACAGCCAACAACAGTTCCGAACTTCTGGTCAGGCAAGCTCTGGAATTCGATGTCAATGCCGTTGTAATATGCAATGAAGACAAATATCAGGAAGTCAAGGAAGCTCTCGAGCCACATTATATAAAGGTATTCGCGGGAATGAACTCCGTCTGCGATCTGGCAGGGGGCGAGAATATCGACATCGTTCTCACTTCCATGGTCGGATTCAGCGGTCTCGCTTCCACCGTTGCGGCAATAAAGGCCGGGAAAACCATCGCACTGGCCAACAAGGAGACTCTGGTAGCCGCCGGACAGATGGTCATGGAGCTTGCCGCAGCCAACAATGCAAGGATATTGCCTGTGGATTCCGAGCATTCGGCTATATTCCAATGCCTTATGGGTTCGGCAGGGGCAGATATCGAAAGGATACATCTGACTGCTTCGGGAGGCCCGTTCCGCAACTGGACAAGGGAGCAGATTGCCGGCGCGACGAAAAATGAAGCTCTGAAGCATCCGAAATGGAACATGGGTGCCAAAATCACCATCGATTCAGCAACCATGATGAACAAAAGCCTTGAAATAATCGAGGCAAGATGGCTGTTCGGCACTCCGGGAGAGAAAATAAATGTGGTCATACATCCGGAATCAATCATCCATTCCATGGTGGAATATGCCGACGGGGCGGTGATTGCCCAGATGGGGCATCCGGATATGAGGGAGCCAATCCAGTTTGCGCTCTGTTTCCCTTCGAGGCTGAATCTGTCCAATAAAAAACTAAATTTTGCTGACTTGGGCAGTTTGTCTTTCTATGCTCCGGATTTGGAGCGTTTCCCTGCTCTTGGACTTGCATATCAGGCACTTGAAAAGGGTGGAAACATGGCATGCATCATGAATGCAGCCAATGAAGCTGCAGTCGCTGCCTACCTTCAGGACAAAATCGGATTCTATGATATTACCGATATTGTGGATGATTGGATGGCAGTTCCGGATTTAGCAGTTGCGTGCGACCTTGAGATTATATTTGAAAACAACGAAAACAAACTAGCCAAGGCTGCTGAGATGATCAGGGCCAAAGCTGGCAGGAAGGTTCTATAACCTTTTGTAAATGATAGCATTGATAAAAGCTCTGCAACTTATACTTGCTCTTTCCATACTGATAGTAATCCATGAGCTCGGACATTTCACTTTTGCAAAATTGTTCGGAATCAAGGTTGACAAGTTCTTCCTTTTCTTTGACGTTTCCGGTGTCAAGCTTCTGAGTACGAAAACTGGATGGTTTTCAAAACTGTTTCCGAAACTCGCAGAAAAAGAGACTGAATACGGAATCGGATGGCTTCCTTTAGGCGGCTATTGCAAGATTTCAGGCATGGTGGACGAGTCCATGGATACCGAGTTCACCAAGCATGAAGCCCAGCCTTGGGAGTTCAGGTCCAAACCTGCATGGCAGAGGCTGCTGGTAATGATTGGAGGTGTACTTTTCAATTTCATCCTTGCCATCGCCGTATATTCCGGCATTCTTGCAATCTGGGGGCAGAACTATTACAGCAACGAGGATAACTGCATATATGTCAACGACCTGGCATACGATATGGGATTCCGCAGCGGAGACCGGATCCTGAAGTTTGACGATTATGTACCGGAGAATTTCGGCATGCTTCAGGCAGACCTTGCAAGGCAGACAGCAAGCAAGGCTACCGTGCTTCGTGATGGCGACACACTTGACATTTACATTGACCATTCCCTTCTGCCGGATGTCCTGAACACCCCGGGTATGTTCGACATTGCCATTCCTTTCGTCATCTCGGCTCTGCCTGAGTCTTCAGTAAACATCGGATCGGGACTGAAGCCGGGAGACAGGATTGTCGGTCTGGACGGAAAAGACATACGTTTTGTTCAGGATGCAAGGCAGATTCTGCGTGAGAATGCTTCGAAGAGCATAGCCACTTCCGTAGTGAGGGATGCAGATACCCTTGATATGATGCTCCAGGTGGATTCAACCGGCATGCTCGGAGTACAGCTCCAGATGCCGCGCATAAGGACCAAGGAATATTCAGTACTTGCAGCCATTCCGGCCGGTTTCAACATGACATTCGATACTATCGGAGGCTATCTGAAGGATTTGAAGCTTGTTGCAACACCAAGTACCGGAGCATACAAGTCCGTGGGAAGTTTCATTGCCATTGGCCAGATTTTCCCTTCAAATTGGAACTGGTTCGAGTTCCTCAATATCATAGCCCTGCTTTCTATCATGCTCGGTGTCATGAACTTGCTGCCTATTCCGGCTCTCGACGGAGGACATGTGGTGTTCACTCTTTATGAAATGATTACAGGCCGCAAACCGAGTGACAAGTTCATGTATGCGATGCAGATTGTGGGCATGATCCTCATTTTCGGGCTTATGTTCCTTGCATTCGGAAACGACATTGCAAGGTTGTTCAGGATGTTCTGACAAATATGAAAAAACACAAAACTAATACGATTATGAAACGATTTGTAAATTATCTTGTTCTTGCTTTCCTTTGTCTGACTGCTGTTTCATGCGGCAACAACAGGAAAAAGGCTTTGCTTCCGAACATCAGCGGAAAGGCCGGAGAGGTCATTGTCGTAATTGACAAGGGCGAATGGGAAGGCGCAGTCGGAACTGTAATAAGGGACACTCTGGCAAGCGACTGTCCGTTCCTGCCACAGAGGGAGCCTCTTTATACTTTGGTGGATGTCGCTCCGGGAGGATTCGGGAGCATGTTCCAGATCCACCGCAATATCATAATCGTAAATATCAGTCCGAAGGTTACACAGCCGGGGGTCCTGCTCCAGCAGGATTTGTGGGCTGCTCCGCAGTGCATAATCAGGATAAATGCATCTGACAGTGAGTCGGCAGTCGAGTTGTTCAAAGAGAATTCGAGGAAGATTGTCACTACTCTCGAGCAGGCTGAAAGGGACAGGATCATTCAGAATGCGAAGAAATATGAGGAGCGTGGCATTGCCCCTGTCGTGAGCGCAATGGTTGGCGGTTCACCTCATTTCCCATCCGGATACAGGCTGAAAAAGAAAACCGACAATTTCATCTGGGTTTCATACGACACTCAGGTAAGCCAGGGTATCCTTATATATAAGTACCCAGTTGAGCAGGGCAAGGAGATGCTCAGTCTGGACAACATTCTTGCCGTAAACGCCGATATGCTGAAGGAAAACGTGCCTGGAATGTTTGAAAACACATATATGGTAACAAGCAGCTTCGCAAGGCCATCCATCGAGTATTTGAAATACAAGGGACGTGATTTTGCAAATATCAGGGGATATTGGGAAGTGTATAATGACTACATGGGAGGACCTTTTGTGGCCCATGCGTTCTATAATCAGGATGGAACTGAGGTGATTGTTATGGAGGCTTTCGTCTATGCTCCCAAGTATGATAAACGCCACTACCTCAGGCAAGTAG
>CAMCIE010000210.1 GCA_945874815.1 uncultured Bacteroidales bacterium | reverse complement strand
CAAATGAGGGATTCTCCGTAGTGGCACCAATCAGGATGACGGTGCCATCTTCCACTGCCCCAAGGAGAGCATCCTGCTGCGACTTGCTGAAACGGTGGATCTCATCAATGAAAAGAATCGGGCTTTCCCCGCTTGAAAACAAGGAATTCGAGCGGGCCTTGTCGATGACATCACGCACATCCTTCACGCCTGCACTGACAGCCGACAATGTATAGAACTCACGGCCAAGCGACTTTGCAACGATTCTTGCAAGAGTTGTTTTTCCGACACCAGGAGGCCCCCAAAGAATAAAAGATGAGAGATTGCCACTCTCGATCATATTACGCAAGATACAGCCCGGACCAATCAGATGCTGCTGCCCTACATAACCATCCAGATCCTGCGGTCTCATCCTCTCGGGAAGAGGCGGCAGCATCCTGCTCCGTCCTATTTCATCCTGCTCAAATTTATCCATCAGATTTCTTTTGTATATACGCGGCGGCGTTTATGCTGCTCCGGTTCGAAAATGCTGAACATCTGCTGAATCTTGACATTGGTTTCAAGTTCAGCGCTGGTCTCGGCATATTTGAAGCCCATTTCCTTATATGTATGGAACAAATCATTGAAAATCATCGCATTGACTCCTTTGCTCTGGTAATCAGGTCTTACTCCGACAAGAAGAAGGTCAAGCGTATCTGGTTTGCGGATATACATGTTCTTTACGAGCTGCCACCAGCCGGTAGGGAAGAGGTTGCCTCCGCATTTCTGCAAAGCCTTTGAAAGTGACGGCATTGCGACACCGGCTGCAATAAGTTCACCTTTCTCGTTCTCTACGAATGATGCCATCCTCAAGTCAAGCACTCCCAGATAGAACTTCACATACTGGGCAATCTGCTTTTCAGAAAGAATGGAATATCCGTACAATTTGCAATAGCACTCGTTGATGAGGTGGAAGAATTTGCTTCCGTAATTTTCCCTTTTAATATCCCTCTGTGTCAACTTCCTGACTTTCAAATTATAGCGTTCTTTCACCAGAGCTGACATCTTGACGAATTTCTCAGGAAGTTCATCCGGAATCGTAATCCTGTACTCAAGCCAGTCAACTTCCTTGACAAGTCCGAGCCTTTCCATATGGGTCATGTAGTACGGATGATTGTAAATCATAGCCATGGTTCCGAGCTTGTCGAATCCTTCCACGAGCATTCCTTCCGGGTCAAAGTCAGTGAAGCCGAGAGGTCCTGCTATATGTTCCATGCCACGTTCACGGCCCCATTCAATGACTTTATTTATCAGCGCCTCGGACACTTCGTAATCATCTATGAAATCAATCCAGCCGAACCTTACCTGCTTGGTTTTCCAGGCCTCGTTGGCTTTGGGATTCAGGATTGCAGCAACTCTTCCGACAAGTTTACCGTCTTTATATGCAAGGAAATAATCTGCATCACAAAATTCAAATGCGGCATTTTTCTTCTTATCCAGAGTATTGCACTCATCCATTGGCATTGCCGGAACATAGTATGCATTTCCTTTGTAAAGTTTGTTTGCAAATTTGGCAAATGTCCTGAGCTGAGCCCCGGTTTCTACAGTTTTTATAATAACTGACATAGGTTTTTGGTTTTGGTACAATTGTGCAAATGTAGCAAAAAATTAGTTTATAAATAGGTTATTTTTCGTATTTTCGCATGTTGTTAGATACGAAAATGGGACCTATATGTGCAGTAATTATATGATAAACAAGCTATTGACTATAATAGCAGCTGCAGTTTTACTGCTTTCGGGCGCTGCCCGTATCAATGCACAGCCAAGGTCCCTGGGCCTTGTACAGTCTTTGAACGGAATCTGCATATCGTATGAGCATAATCTTGATACTGAGTGTTTCATCAAGGTTGATACAGGCCTGATGCTTTCTGATGTATTTTTTGGTAAAAGCAATATTCCGGGAGGCTATGCAGGCTTTTCCTGGAATTTCATATTTTTCAGCAAGGAACTCGAATACGGTCCTGTTCTGAGGATTCACGCCGGTCCCGGCATTGTGGCAGGCTATTGTCATGATAACAAGAATGGTTGGGGGCCGATGTTCGGACTCAGCGGAAATATCGCACTGGAATGTGAATATGAAAGGGGAGTGACGCTATCCATCGGTGCAAGCCCTGTTTTAGGTTCACATTTGCAGATTCTGAAGGATACTGTGAATATGGGTATGTATAAAAAGGGACTGACTTATGGATTCATTCCTGAATTAGGCATCAAATTCAATTTTTGATAGTATGAAAAAGTGGCCCATATCATTGATTATCATACTTTTATCCTGCATATCAACTATGGCAGAAGCACGTAATGCACGCAGACCTGTCTTTACTTATGGTGCAGAATGGAACTATGTCGGGACTTTTGCTTCAGCCAGAAGGCAGAATTTCTATTCTCCTGACGGATACCGGGTCGGAATCAGGAAAACTGAACTGACACATGCCTCAAACGGTGAAGTGCTGTTCCATGTCGGAGTGAATCCTGATGACAACTGGAACATTGCCTTGTATGCCGGATATACCAACATAGCAAAGGAAAATAATGCTATACCGATATCATTGAGGCTAACCAGGTTCTTCTATAGTAATGAGTTGTCAGACAAATGGTTGTGTTATCTGGATCTTGGCAGCGGATTTACACCTGACAAGGAACTGAAGCCGCAGTTTTCAGGAAAGATCGGCGGAGGCTACAGATTTTCATTGAGCAGACGTACGAAAATAGATTTGGTCAGCAGCATAAAACTGTCATACACCAAGCCGAAGATTTATTTTGATGATGAACTGATTCCTGAGTCTCAAATCAAACGCAACAGTGCAATTTTCACAGCTCTTACCATAGGAATCAGCATCACATTGTAGCACTCCCCGACTGCCACATATTTGTTATACAATTGATATTATGTTAACTAATACCAGGCATAACGGTAAAATAATTTCGAATTAAGCAAGATATTTGGTACTTTTGCACTTTTGTGTAGAAATTTAAGATTATGGGAAGAAAGAAACAAGAAATCATACTTGAGAATGTTGTCATTGAAGCTGTTGCAGCTGAAGGAAAAGCTCTTGCAAGAGTTGACGGCACTGTGTTGTTCGTGCAGTTTGCAGTTCCTGGCGACGTTGTAGACGTCAAAGTGACCAAGAAAAAGAAAAATTATATGGAAGGTTATATCTTGCGTATGGTGGAGCCTTCCAAAGACCGTCTGGAGCCGTTCTGCAAACATTTCGGAGTCTGCGGAGGATGCAAATGGCAACCTCTTCCATATCAGATGCAGCTTCAGGCTAAACAGCAGCAAGTCTATGACCAGCTCGTGAGAATCGGCCATCTGGATGTACCCGGAATCTCCCCTATCATAGCTTCAGATAAAACCACTTTTTACCGTAACAAGTTGGAATTCACCTTCTCACAAAGAAGATGGCTCAATGAAGGCGAAGATCCTGACTCGTTCACACCCGAGCAAAGATGCGGTCTCGGCTTCCATGTCGGACGATTTTTCGACAAGGTTCTCGACATTGAGCAGTGCTATCTCCAGGCAGAACCATCCAACTCCATCC
>CAMCIE010000209.1 GCA_945874815.1 uncultured Bacteroidales bacterium | reverse complement strand
TGACGAGGCTTTCGTATCTGTCATAGGCTTTGTCGGTGTCAATGGCTTTTGCCATTGTATTAGTTTCTGCATCATATATGTATATGCCGTCCCTGAGAGTGCCGGCAAACAATTTACCGTCCTTTGAGGCATGTACTGCCGTTACTGATTTGCCTTGAAGAGAGGAATTGAGGATGTTGTTGCCGAATCTCTGCTTGTTGGCGTATGAAAGTTCAAATCCCTGATCATAAGAACACCACCAGATGTTGCCGAAACTGTCTTCAAATATGTTGCTGAGCTTGAAATCCGGAAGATTGAAATCGAAACCCTTGTCCTCCTGATGGGCAAGATGCCCGGTGCGGCAGTCATAGGAAAATGTTCCCTCTGAGTCTGAAATTAGCAGTATGCTGTTGCCGCAGGTCAGAAGCATTGTGATCTTATTGCCCGTCAGCCTTTTGTCTGCCCTAATACCATGGGGAAGGGGAATGAATTTTTCGCTGGAAGTGTTGAAAATATGGATTCCGTTATCAGAGCTTATCCATATATTGCCGTCCGGTGCCGTGACAGAAGACGAAAGATTGCTGAAGGGGAGTGATATGGATGAAATTGGCTTGAAAGTGCTTATGTCGTAGCAGTAGAGCCTGTCAGAAAAAATCCACAGACGGTCATCCGGGGATATGAACATCTTGGAAATATTTTTCCATCCATCACTGAAAATGCTGAGTTTGTTTTCGAAACAGTCTTTCTCCGGATCATATACACTTATTGCATCAGTTGTATTCACAAGCAGTTTTCCGCTTTTGCTTTCCATTATCTGACTGATGTTCTGGCTGAAAACCCCGTACATCTGGATGGGCTTGAATCTGCCATTGTCCAGATACCTGCAAATGCCGTTGACAGTGCCGACCCACAGGCGACCTTTGTTGTCTTTATGCAATACGGATATCTGGTTGTCCACCAACCCCGAATTGCCGTCGCAGAAGAACTGATGGTACTCTTGAGAATCGAATTTGTTCAACCCCCTGAATGTACCTATCCATATCTGACCGCTCGCATCCTGGGTTATTGCGTTGATGCGGTTGTTCGAGAGGGTTTGGGATATTGTGAAAAGGCTTGTCTGTTCATCTGGAATCTGGTTGTGCCCGTGGGCCCGGGACAAAGCCATAAAGTTTAACGAAAAGACAGAAACCAGTAAAAGTGCAAATATTCGGTTCATTTTCATAAATCAAGTCATATTAGGACGTGCAATATACGAAAAAATACCTTTATCCATATATATGTGCGTGTTTTTAAACATATAGAAAAAAGATTGAACAGATTGAAAAGTGACTTTTTACCATGAAGAAAACATAAAATACGAAAAAGAAAGCCCAATCACACTATTTTTGTGAAATTTGCAACCGCTAACTCACATAACACTGAAATTATGAAACCAATTCTGAACTTTTTGATTATTGCAGGCGTTTCTGCCTCATTCCTGTCCTGTGGGAACAGTCAGAGTCAGACTTGTGTGTCGGACGCTGGCGAGATTGCCGCATCTTATTCCACTGCCGTTGTTTCTACTGACAAAGGTAAGGTCGCAGGTTACATCCTTGATGGTGTGACGGTGTACAAGGGCATACCGTATGCACGTGCCGAGAGATTCATGCCGGCTGAACCAGTGGAGAAATGGGATGGTATCCGCAGTTGCCGTCAGTATGGACCGGTATCTCCGCAGCCCGATCGTGAGGGTTGGCTCAATGACCAGATTGCTTTCGCTTTCAATTGGAATGACGGTTTCAGCAACGAGGATTGCCTCAGACTGAATGTCTGGACACCAAAAGTAAATGATGGAAAGAAACGTCCGGTAATGGTATGGCTTCATGGTGGCGGATATACTGCCGGTTCAGGTCAGGAACTTCCTTCATACGAGGGATCGAATCTTGCCAAAAGTGAGGATGTCGTAGTGGTGACCATCAACCACAGACTGAATGTTCTCGGTTTCCTCGACCTTTCAGCTTTCGGAGAAAAATACTCGAAATCAGGAAATGCTGGTCTTCTCGACATTGTTTGCGCCCTTGAGTGGGTAAACAAGAATATATCCTCTTTCGGAGGAGATCCTTCCAACGTTACCATATTCGGCCAGAGCGGTGGCGGCGGAAAAGTTTCCACTCTTCTTGCAACTCCTTCTGCCAAAGGGCTTTTCCATAAGGCTATCGTACAGAGTGGTTCGATGCTTCGTACCATGGAAGCCAAATATTCAAGGAAAATCGGTGTTGCTACAGTAAAGAATCTTGGTCTTGGCGCTTCGAATATCGATAAGATTGCATCAGTTCCTTATAAAGAACTCCTTGCTGCAGGTAACAAAGCCATCGAGGAGGTAAGAGCTGAAGCAGAAAAAGAAGGAATCAGCATATTCATTTTCGGCTGGGCTCCGACCGTTGACGGGGCAGTTCTTCCTTCTCAGCCATTCGATCCGGGTGCGCCTGACATTTCCGCTGACGTTCCTTTGCTCGTAGGATCGACTCTGCATGAGTTCACAGCATCGACTTATGTCCCTGCTCTTCGCAATATCAGCCGTGAGGATGCAATCAATTATGTAAAAAATACTTACGGTGAAAAAACAGACAGGTTTATCGAGCTTTTTGCAAAGGCTTATCCGGGATATAAGCCAATCGACCTGATTGATACAGATTTCACTTTCAGACCGGGTGTCCTTGAGCAGGCTGCTCTAAAATCCCGTCAGGGAACTGCTCCGGCCTATGTATATATGTTCTGCTGGGAGTCTCAGATCATGGATGGCATCCTTCGAAGCACACATTGCATGGAGATTCCTTTCGTGTTCAATAATGCAACTGTCCATGCAAGCATGACCGGAGGTACAAAAGAAGCCGTTGAACTTGCTTCGAAAATGAGCCGTTGCTGGGCCAATTTCGCACGTACCGGCAATCCTAATGCCGAGGGCTTGCCTGAGTGGGAACCATTCAACAGTGAAACCATGCCTACGATGATTTTCGACAACGAGTGCAAGGTACTCTGCGGCCATGACAAGGAACTTATCGATTTCATCAGACTTTTCCCAACAAGAGGTTTCTAACATTCTATACCATATTAACCATTTAACACTTATTACTAATGCTAACCAGTTTTATCAACAAGGGAATGAGAGCGCTGTTTATGGCAGCACTCTTCATTCTTTCCGGTCTGGCTCTTTCCGCACAGGGAAAATTCACAGCATCCGGTAATGTAATCGATGAGACCAAAGCTCCTATGATCGGAGTAAGTGTCATCGAAAAAGGTACAATGAACGGCGTGATTACCGACATTGACGGTAATTGGACCCTTGAAGTGGCTCCTGAAGCAATTCTGGAATTCTCCTACATCGGTTACAACACCGTTGAATTCCCTGCAGCAGCCAACATGAACATCCAGATGCAGGTTGACAGCAAGCTTCTCGATGAAGTTGTCGTTGTCGGTTACGGTGTTCAGAAGAAGAGTTCCATCACAGGTTCCGTTTCTTCAGTTAAATCAGAGGATATGGAAGCCAGAACCATCACCTCGGCAGGTCAGGCCCTTCAGGGTAAGACTTCCGGTGTACAG
>CAMCIE010000208.1 GCA_945874815.1 uncultured Bacteroidales bacterium | reverse complement strand
TATCATACTCTCACAAAATTTTTATAAATGTAAAAATTTTTGATAGTATGAAAAATATTGTTATTGCCGCGGGTTATGCCACCAGGCTGGGTGAACTTACGAAGAATTTCCCTAAACCTCTTTTGAAGATAGGGGAGAGTACGATTCTGGGACGTATGCTCGATGATATTGACAGGATTCCCGAGATTGATCAACATATAATCATCACAAATCATAAGTTCGCAGATATTTTCCGTGAGTGGGCCGCCGGGCTGAATTACAGCAAGAAAGTAACTGTCGTGGACGATGGTACCGAGTCGAACGAGACTCGTCTGGGTGCAGTATGTGATTTGCTTTTTGCTATGGAAAAGCTTGACATTGATGATGATATGCTGGTGGTAGCAGCTGACAACCTGCTTTTCTTTTCGTTTGCCGACTTTGTGAAGTTTGCGAGGCAGAAGGACAGTTCATGCATTATGTGCCACGAGCAGAAGGAGCTGGCGAAGCTTCAGCGTACGGGTGTCGTGGTGCTGGACAAGGACTACAGGGTGCTTGAGATGGCGGAGAAGCCAGCCGAGCCGAAGAGCACGTGGGCGGTGCCTCCGTTTTACATCTATCTGAAGAAGGACCTTGACCTGGTGCGCTCTTCTGTGGAGAATGGTTGCGGGAAGGACGCTCCCGGCAATCTGGCTCACTACATGTGCGAGCATACCGTGATGCATGCCTGGCCGATGGCAGGAACCGGGGAGAACCTTCGTTTCGATATCGGTAGCCTTGACACTTACCGCGAAGCCTGTCAGAAGTTCTGAAACAAAAAAAGCAGGAATCCGAAAGGATTCCTGCTTTTTTTGCATTATTTATTAATAAGACCAGTTCTGAGTATAGACGCCACGTGAAAGGGTCATCTGCTCGTTTGGAATAGGGAGATATTCATCACCTGCGTCGAATTTGCCCTGCTCGTAGAAGTATGCGCGACCGGTAGCAGCGTCAGGCTCTGATTTGTAATATGCATTCAGAACTTCTGAAGCTACACCCCATCTTACAAGGTCGAAGAATCTCCAGCCTTCCATTGCAAGTTCAAGCCTTCTTTCCCAACGGTATGCATTGCGTGCAAACTCCTGAGATTTCCATTCTGCTGCGGTGTACTCGCGGACAGACCTGTTGGCAGGAACACCTGTCTGGGCAGTGAAATATGTCTCACTTGCTGCAGCACGTCTGCGAAGAGCATTCACGAGTTCTCTGGCTTCAGCCCATTCACCGGTCTCAACAAGAGCCTCTGCCCTCATGAGCATCACGTCATCAAGACGATAGTCAGCCTTGTTCAAAGAGCAGCCCAAGAATGGTGGAATAGGAGTCATGTGAGGATCGTTGATAGGAAGCACCTGCTTTGCAGTGGCATAGTAGCCATAAGCGGAAGGAAGTCGGCTCCAGCTTTCAGCATATATGTTGTTGTTTGTCTGAGACTCGTCGTAAGTAAGCTTGAAAGCGATTGTAGGCATTGAAACCGTGTGGTAGAGACGAGGATCGACAGTGAAGGCAGTCGGATTGTTGTAGTCGTAGTCAACGTTGTCATAATCTTCGAACATTGGCAGACCATCTTTGGTCTTGAATGCGTTCACGAGGTTCTGGCTTGGCTTGAGGAAGTCGCATCCGCCGACACCGATAGGCCATACGAGACCGTCACCATAGTTGCCTCTTCCTTTCAGAGTACCGTCATCGTGAGAATACTGGATAGCCCAGATTGACTCCTTGCTGTTGTCGCCTGCAGGGTAGAAGTTGGTACCGAAGTCGCTGTTGAGCTCATAAGGTCCTGCCATTACTTTTGATGTCCAGTCGAGGACTTCTTTCATGCGCTCCTGAGAAATTGTGGTAAGCTGCCATTTCTCATCTTGTCCGTAAGCCCTGTAAAGAGCAACCCTTGCGGCTGCAGCTGCTGCAGCATATTTCGTAGGGCGTCCGAGCTCTGCCTGAGTTTCAGGAAGTCCGTTGTATGCGTCAACGCAGTCCTGATAGATTTTCTCCCAAAGCTGGTCGCTTGTCAATGCAACGTTTGAAGTCTCGAGAATCTCATCCTGAGTCATGGTCTCGTCAACCCAAGGAACTGAGTTGAAGACGATTTTCAGACGAAGGTAGTACTGAGCCCTGAGGAATTTCATTTCTGCAGTTCTCTCTTTTGTAAGAGGGAAGGATGAAGGATCAACTTCAGCAATGGTCTTGAGAGCGCTGTTGCATCTGCTGATTCCCTGGTAGAGGTTGATCCAAAGATTGTTGACGGCACCCGCGGTGATGACATTCTGCATTCCTTCCGATACTTCAAGATAGTGCATGTAGCTCTGGTCATTTGTACCTGAACCTCCTTTATAGGCATCGTCAGAACGTGTCACCATGTATGGCCAAAGGTTCATTGGCCTGTTCCAGCTGTCGTTCAGCAAGGAAGCGTATGATGATACTACAAGGCCTTCGATTGCGTCAGCTCCTGTCACGTTGCTGTCTGAGAGGACAGCTGAAGGAGGGCAATCCAGGAATTTGGAGCAGCCTGCAATTATTGCGGCGCCTGCCATTATAGCGAAAATCCTTTTCATATATTCGTGTAATTTTATGCGGTTGAAGTTTTTGTCCATAGTTTAGAATGAAAGCTGGAGACCAGCTGTGAAGGTCATAGGAAGCGGATATGAGTAGCTTGTCTGCTCAGGATCTACGCCTGTGAATTTCTTACCTGTAATCTGGAGAAGATTCTGACCAGTCACATAGATACGGAATCTGTCAAGACCTACTTTCTTGAATGAAGGGAAGTTGAATGTGTAACCAAGCTGGATGTTGCGGAGTTTTGCAAAGCTGTGGTCCTCATAAAGATATGTGGAAACTCGTCCTTCGTCGTTGTCGTTGCTGTAGGCGATTGCAGGGATGTTTGAGCTGGAATTCTCAGGTGTCCATGCATCGAGGATACGTACACCACGGTTGGTTCCTTCAGCGGATACTGCATAGAAATCGGTCTGTGCCTTGGTCGGAGTGAGTGCCATCCAGCCAGCCTTTCCTTCCCAGAACATTGAGAAATCGAATCCTTTGTATGCGAGGGAAACGTTCAGACCGAATGAGAAGAGTGGTTCCGGCGAGCCGAACCAGACACGGTCGTTGAGGTCGATTTTTCCGTCACCGTTGTTGTCGTCCCATTTGATGCGGCCGAGGCCCTTTCCTGTGTGTTCCACGCCGTTGTTGAGGTCAGCCTCAGATTTGTACAGACCACTTTCAGTCCATCCGTAGTATGAACCGAGGCATCTGCCCAGGATGGTGTCGGTTGTACCGTTACCACCGTATTCTGCAAGAACTGAAGCAGGGAGATAAGTCACTGTATTCCTCCAGTTAGAGAAGTTTGCAGAAACATCATATTTAAGACCGAATGAGCTTTCTCCACGGCTTCCGATGAGGAATTCAAATCCGGTATTCTTCATGGATGCACCGTTCTCATATCTGCTTGAGCCTTCACCTGCTGCAGCGATTACTGTAGGCTTGATGAGGATGTCAGTAGTGTTCTTGAGGAACCAGTCGAACGAACCGTAGAGCTTGTAGTTGAAGAATGTGAAGTCGAAACCTGCATCCCACTGTTCTGACTGCTCCCATTTGAGCATTGAGTTACCCTGCT
>CAMCIE010000207.1 GCA_945874815.1 uncultured Bacteroidales bacterium | reverse complement strand
GACCGAACTCGGAACCAAGATCAACATCAACAACGATGACGTCAGGTTCAATGGCGAAAGACTCAAAGGTGAGGCAAAAGTATATATCGTGATGAACAAGCCTAAGGGCTATGTAACCACTTCAAGCGATCCTCATGCAGACAAGACTGTCATGGATCTGCTCAAGAAATGTCCTTCAAGGGTGTTCCCTGTAGGAAGGCTCGACAAGAATACCACAGGTGTACTCATGTTCACCAATGACGGAGAGATTGCCGAGAAGCTCACACATCCTTCATACGACAAGAAGAAAATTTATCAGGTTTCTCTTGACAACAAGCTCAAACAGGAAGATTTTGAGAAAATCATGAGCGGCGTAGAGCTTTCTGACGGAGTCATCGCAGCCGATGCACTTGAGTACATCGAGGAGGATGACCACCGCAAGCTCGGCATTGAGATCCATTCAGGGAAGAACCGCATCGTCAGAAGGATTTTCGAATCCCTCGGATATGAGGTGAAGGCACTTGACAGGGTATATTTCGCAGGACTCACCAAGAAAGGCATTAAGAGAGGAGATTGGAGATATCTCACAGAGGGTGAAATCAATCTTCTCAAGATGGGTGCTTACCTTTAATATAGCAGGGCATACCGTATGGAAGCTCAGAACAAAAATCATCGCGCTGGATTTGTCAACATCATCGGAAACCCGAATGTTGGCAAATCCACGCTTATGAATGCCCTTGTGGGAGAAAAGTTGTCCATCGTGACGGCCAAGGCTCAGACCACAAGGCACAGAATAATGGGTATCGTCAACGGAGAGGATTACCAGATTGTATATTCCGACACCCCTGGCATTCTCAAACCGAACTACAGGCTCCAGCAGAGCATGATGAATTTCGTTGACACGGCTATCGGCGATGCGGACATCGTCCTGTATGTCACCGACACTGTGGAAAAAAGCGACAAGAATCAGGATTATATTTCCAAACTCCAGAAAATCGGTTGTCCTGTAATATTGGTAATCAACAAGATAGACATCAGCACCCAGGAAAAGGTGCATGAACTGATGCAATGGTGGAGCGAGCAGCTGCCCCAGGCGGTAATCTTCCCTGCATCGGCTCAGGAAAAATTCAATCTGGACAATATATTCGATGCCATTGTCAGCAGGCTTCCTTTGGCTCCGGCATGGTACGACAAGGATGTTTTCACGGACAAGAATCTCAGGTTTTTCGCTTCGGAAATCATCCGCGAGAAGATTTTCCTCAACTACAAGGAGGAGATTCCATACAGTTGCGAAGTGGCCGTGGAAGAGTTCAAGGAAGGAGCTGAAAGATATGACATCAGCGCTGTCATCTATGTGATGAGGGACAGCCAGAAGGGCATCATCATCGGAAAAGGCGGCCAGTCTTTGAAGAAGGTCGGCACTCAGGCCCGCATCGACATGGAAGATTTTTTCCAGAAGAAGGTATTCCTGAAACTGTTTGTCAAGGTTGATGCAGACTGGAGGGAAAGCAAGAAGGAATTGCGCAGGTTCGGATATGAATATTGATCCTGCCTTTGAACAAAAATTAACACTAAACACATAAGACATGGATATTGACGACATCGATCTCCCCGGAGATGACATAGAAGGAGCAGAAGACGGACAGGAAATGGAAGAAACTCCGGTCGTTGGGACACCGGGAAAGTTTGACAAGCTGATCGGAGAGAACAGCCGCAAGTTCAAGCTTTCCGGCATGTTCAAGGACTGGTTTCTTGACTATTCGTCCTATGTGATTCTGTACAGGGCCGTGCCTCACATCATTGACGGCATGAAGCCGGTGCAGAGGCGTGTCCTGCATGCGATGTGGCGTATCGATGACGGCAGATACACAAAGGTTGCCAACATCGTGGGCCAGGCCATGCAGTTCCATCCCCATGGCGATGCGTCAATCCTCGGTGCCCTCGTGCAGCTCGGTCAGAAAGGTTATCTGATCGACATGCAGGGAAACTGGGGTAACATCCTGACAGGTGACTCCAACGCGGCTCCGCGTTACATTGAAGCACGTCTGAGCAAATTTGCCAAGGAGGTCGTTTTCAATCCGAAGACCACCTCCTGGATGACTTCATACGACGGACGTAACCAGGAACCTGTAGAGCTCCCTATCAAATTCCCTCTTCTGCTTGCCCAGGGCGCGGAAGGCATTGCCGTGGGCCTTGCATCGAAGATTCTGCCCCACAACTTCAATGAGCTGATCGATGCATCCATAGCCATCCTTCAGGACAGGGAATTCGAGATATATCCGGACTTCCCTACCGGTGGCTTTGCCGACTGTTCAAAATATATGAAAGGCCAGAGGGGCGGAGTTGTCAAAGTCAGGGCAAAAATTGAGAAAATCGATAAGAATACATTGGCAATCAAGGAGATACCTTATGGCAAAACCACTCATATCATCATTGATTCCATTCTCAAGGCCAAGGAAAAGGGAAAGATTAAGATCAAGAAAATCGACGATCTGACTACAGACAAAGTGGACATCCTGATACATCTTCCAAACGACGTGTCACCGGACAAGACCATCGATGCTCTTTATGCCTTCACCGATTGCGAGGTGTCAATCTCACCGAACGCCTGCGTTATCGTGGACAAGAAGCCTCAGTTCCTGAATGTGGATGATGTGCTCAGATACAGTACTTCCCACACCAAGTCACTTCTGGGCATGGAGCTGCAGATCAGGCTGGACGAGCTGGAGAACGACTGGCATTACAGCTCCCTGGAAAAGATTTTTTTTGAGAACAAGGTTTACAAGATTCTGGAGAATGACGCCCGTTCATGGGAGGACCAGCTCAGGGAGGTATTCGAGGCTATGCTCCAGTACCAGTACCTTCTCAAGAGGGAAATCCTGATGGAGGATATCAACAAGCTTGTGGAGAAGCCGGTCAGGAAGATTTCCAAGTTTGACGTGAAGGCAGTCGATGAGAAGCTCAGGGGAATAGAGGATGAGATGGATGAGGTTCAGAATCATCTCGAACATCTTACCGAGTTCACTGTCAACTGGTTCAGGAATCTGAAGAAGAAATACGGAAAGGATTATCCGCGCAAGACCGAGCTTACCGGCTTCGAGTCCATTGCCGTCACCAAGGTGGTGAACAACAATGCAAAGCTATATGCGAACAAGGCTGAGGGCTTCGTCGGAATCAACCTCAAGAAGGAAGACAACGCGGAATATATTTGCGACTGCTCTGACCTCTCGGAGATAATCGTCATCCACAAGGATGGAAAATACATGGTTACAAAGGTGTCCGAGAAGGCTTTCTTCGGAAAGGACATTCTCTATGTGGGAGTTTTCGACAGGAACGACCAGAGGACAATCTACAATGTAATCTACCGTGAGGGCAAGACGGCCCTGAGCTACGCCAAAAGGTTCGCTGTCACAAGCATTACACGTGACAAGGAATATGACATCACTCAAGGCACTCCCGGGTCTGTAATCCTTTGGTTCACAGTCAATCACAATGGCGAGGCCGAGACTGTCAAGATATATTTCAGGCCTCGTCCGAAGCTTAAGAAGACCATTGACGAGTACGATTTTTCACAACTTGCCATCAAGGGTCGCGCTTCAAGGGGAAATCTTGTGTCAAAGAACCCAATCCAGCGTATTTCACTCAAGAGCA
>CAMCIE010000206.1 GCA_945874815.1 uncultured Bacteroidales bacterium | reverse complement strand
CTGCCTTATTTCCGTTTGTTTTTTGTGAAAAACGTCCGTGAGAATGGGCTTTTTCCGGATGAATTGGGTGGAACGGCGTGAAACGTCCGTGGAAAGGGGCTTTTTCCGGACGAATTGGGGTGAAGGAGTGAAACGTCCGTGAGAAGGGGCTTTTCCCGGATGAATTGGGAGGTTATTGGTTATAGGGCCTCGTAGGAGTTGTGGTGTGAGGTGTAGGTCTGGGGTTGGTTGGTTTGAGGGTGGATTATTGTGATGGTGAGGGCGTGCAGGTGGAGCCTGGTGGCTTGGTTGCTGCTGGCAAAGGCTGTTGCCGGGTATTGGCCAGATGAGTAGTGTCCTGGGGTTGGCTGCATTGCTGGGGACGGTGCAGAAGATTGGTGGTCTGTGACAGATTCTGCTGGGGACGGTGCAGAAGAGTTGTGGCCTGTGGTGGATGCTGTTGGGTAAGTGTTGGGAGATAGGTGGAGCTTTGTTTGCTGGGCTGTGCAGGAGCCGTAGAGCAGGTCGCCTATGATTGGGCGGCCCAGACCGAGGGGATGGGCTGAGTGTACGCGGAGCTGGTGGGTGCGGCCTGTCTGTGGGTGGAATTCGATGTCGGTGCTGCCGTCAGGGGTGTTCTGAATTATCCTGTAGAGCGTGATGGCTTCTTTGCCATTCTTCATGTCTGCTTTTTGACGTGGCCGTTCATCGTAGTCAGGGCTCAAAGGTATCGAAATCTTGCCGGAGCGGTTTTCGGAGCATTTTATTCTCTCATCCCGGATTGAAGACGACTCTTTCAAGTTTATTGCAGAGTCTGACGGACAGACTCTGGCGATGTATGTCTTCTTGACGGTCCTGTTTTCGAACTGGGTGTTCAGGATTGCTTGTGCTGCAGGTGTCCTGGCAAATATCATTACCCCGGACGTGTCCATATCGAGTCTGTGGACGCTTAAAACTGGGCCTTCTATTGTTGCATCGAGCCATTCCTGAAGGCTGAGTCTGCCATCAAGACCGGGGACTGAAGGCATTCCGGATGGTTTGCTCACAACGACTATTGCTTCATCTATGTGGATGACGACTGGCTGCCCATAGACTTTGGACTCGGGAGTGATGTCGGATGAGCAGCAATTACTAAGTCCCTGAAGCATGTAACCAAGGAGAGGACCGCATTTGGAAGTACATGAGGGGTAAAAGTGTCCATGTACGCGTACGGCAGTCAGTGGAGAGATACCGTACCAGAATTCCCCCATAGCAAGAGGGGTGAGGTGGTTGCGGAATGCATATTCGAGCAACTTAGGTGCAGCGCAGTCACCAGTTCCTCCCGGAGGAATCAGGCCCTTTGATGCAAAAATGTCCCAGATATCTGATTGACTGCCAAGTATATCGTGAACTATGTATTGATGGAATATCCATTTCTGAAGCTCGTCCGACATTGCACGGCGTTTCGCGCGAAACATGGCAATCTGTCCGCAGAATTCTTTTTCGGAATTCTTCAGTGAATCTATACGTTCCTGCCATTGCTTCTTGAGTCTGTGAAGTGATGCCTTTTCATGCTGACTTTCCAGTATCAATTTTCTTTCTTCTTCCGCTGACAATGATTGCTGACGGATAGCATCGCGTTTCTGACGAGAAAGTGAAATCGAAACTTTCATTGCATTAATCTCATTTTCAGCAGCTTTCTGGTCAAATTCAAGCTGCGAGCGAACGGATGACAGTTCTGGACTCAGCTCAAGCGAACGAATAGTTTCATTAATATTGGAAATCTCTTTCTCAAGTGTTTTATAATGCCCGTCGGGAATGGTAAGGTCGTAGATTGGCGGGACGAAACCATCAATTATGCTGCGGCCACCGGCGATGCCGGAAAATCCGCTGAGGAAACCGACTTTACCATCAGCATCTTTAACGACAAGGACTCCGAGCATTTTTCCCTCCGAAAATGAGGATGACAGATCTTCGCTTGAATCGATACGATCCATTAGCAGGCGTGCAGCTAACCTGACTGCTTCACAAGGGATATATCTGAATGGATTGTTGAACTGTGAAGGCAGCCATTCCTCAGGAAGCGAGTCCGATACCGTACCAGAAGGGGTGGTGCAGGGGAGTATGTCGTTGAAATATGTTATCAGGTGCATGCAGAGTAATTGTCAGAGCATTTGCAGCGCAAGTACATAACGGCAAAAGCTGTGCGAAAGGAATATCTAATCAAACCCTATTGTTGCGTTCGGAACTGTCGGCACCAAGGATGCAGGCCGCAAGACTCGCATTTGGGCTTTCGGGCTGTGCAGACATAGCGGCCGTGAAGGATGAGCCAGTGGTGAGCTGTAGGTCTGAGCTCGGGAGCAAAGCCTTCGGTCAAATCTTTTTCCACAGCTTCCACCGTGGCGCCGTCAGAAAGACCTATTCTATGGGAAACCCGGAAAACATGGGTGTCAACGGCAATGACAGGCTTATTGTAAATTATTGAGGCAATGACATTTGCAGTCTTGCGGCCGACTCCGGGCAAAGTCTCAAGCTCTTCTGGTTCCGCAGGGACCACGCCATTGAAATCTGAGACCAGTTTTGAAGCCATACCAATCAGATGCTTTGCCTTATTGTTCGGAAATGAGATTGATTTGATCAGTTCATACACTTCCTCGAAAGACGCTGCTGCCAAATCAGCTGGTTCGGGAAAACGCTTGAAAATCTCAGGGGTGTGCATGTTTACCCTTTTGTCGGTGCACTGGGCTGAGAGAATCACAGCAATCAGCAGGTGAAAAGGAGAATCGTAATGAAGCTCGCTTTCCGCCACCTCCATATTTCTGGAAAACCAATCGGTTATATGTGCAAATAGCTGTTTGTCAATCATTGAGTTTTGTTTTTGATGGGTGAAGATCTCTCCATTCGCTTCGCTCAGTCGAGACGACATGAAGAGTATGATGTCGAGATGACATGAAGGGTATGATGTCGAGATGACATTAAATGGTGGCTTCGAGGTCGATGGCCTCTTCATCTTCCTGCAGGGTGCACCTCTCATCCTTGCAGACCATCACTTTGCCGGGATATTTGTCAAAAATCTGACGGTTGTGAGTAACCATGACGATGGCCGTGCCCTTTTCACGGTTGATGCCGGTGAGAAGTTTCATGATGCCGTCGGCAGTCTCATTGTCAAGATTGCCAGTCGGCTCATCGGCAATAATCACCTCAGGGTCATTCAGCAGCGCCCTTGCAATCGCAACCCTCTGCTGCTCTCCTCCGGAAAGCTGATGAGGCATCTTGTGAGCCTTAAGCTCCATGCCGACAGCCTTCAGAACATATTCAATACGCTCATTGATAGCCTTTTCCTGTTTCCATCCGGTCGCTTTAAGAACGAAAAGCAGATTGTCCTCCACAGTCCTGTCCATCAATAGCTGAAAATCCTGGAAAACCACACCCATCTTCCTGCGAAGATAGGGTATATCCTTGTCCTTCAAGCCGTCGAGCTTATATCCGCAGGCCATTCCAGAGCCCTTCTTCAAAGGACTTTCGGCGATAATGGTCCTGATGATGGACGTCTTTCCAGTACCGACCTTACCCACAATATAAACGAAATCGCCGGGATAAACCTTCATGTCAAGGCCATAAATCACTGTGGCATCTCCGCCGAGGATATCAGCATTTTCAAATGAAATTACAGGGCTTTTCTCT
>CAMCIE010000205.1 GCA_945874815.1 uncultured Bacteroidales bacterium | reverse complement strand
GTTGTGAATCGCTTTCAAAATTCTTATCTTTGACGTTACGGAAACAACGCAATGGAGGAATAATTATGAAAGCAATGGTTGTGAATCGCTTTCAAAATTCTTATCTTTGACGTTACGGAAACAACATAACATGGGAGGGTTGCAGATCTGATGTGTTGTGAATCGCTTTCAAAATTCTTATCTTTGACGTTACGGAAACAACTGATTATTAGTAAGTAGCTGATAGCAAATTAGTTATGCCGTATCAAAGAATCTAAAAAAATCCAGTCTTAACGGCTGGATTTTTCTGTTTTTCAGGCAAAATGGATTTCTGTCCAATAGCCATGTTCAGAACAACTCAAGTTGGATGAATTCAATCGGAGGCTCAGTTTCCTTCTTCTCAGTAAAAAGTTCCATAGACCCGAACTGTTTGTCCGTAATCGTCAATATACCTACTTGCCCCAAGGGAGGCAGAAAAGACTTGACCCTTTTCACATGAACCTGCGCACTCTCCGCACTGGCACAATGCCGCATATAAATTGAGAACTGGAACATGATGAAGCCATCAGACAACAGCTTCTTTCTGAAATCCGCAGAAGCCTTCCTCTCTTTCTTCGTATCAGTCGGAAGGTCGAAGAAAACGAGTACCCACATAACTCTGTATTCGCTGAATCGGTCCACTACATATCAGGATAGGACAATTTCTTAATTTCCCCATTAAAGCATTTCACAAGCGATGAAGTAGTCTGGAAAACGGCATTCATCAATGGACTTCTCCTGCCACCAATCTCAACTTCAATCACCGGAAGGCCGAGCAGGCGAGCCTTATGAGAAGATGTCAATTCCGCAATCTCCTCTTCTTTGGTCATATCAAACACAAGCCTGTCCACATACGGCCGGTAAGGTTCCATGATATCATCCGCAAGACAATATGCATTGTATCTGTTGTGATGATGAATTCCCAATGTCGGCAACAGTCCGCAACTCACGAGAGATCTTGCCACGACAGCCCTCAGGATGGCATATCCATAATTCAGCAGGACATTGATTCCGACCTCCCCATCCTGGTCCCGTAGGAAATCAGGCTCCTGAGGAAAGACATTTTTCCAATAAAATGCGGCAGCACGTGCCTCCATGTTCTCGGAATCCCCGCTCCTGACCGACTCCGACCATACCAGCATGTTCCGGGCAGATTCCCCGGTGACATATTCCAGCATTGCCGCCTGGTTACGTATCTTGGCCTGAACGGTCTGCTGCCACAACTGTTTCTTGAGAGGCAAAGACGCATCTATCTGGCTGCGGAAACGTTCATTCTGCACTGTATTGCCGGCGAGCGGCAGCATCAGCCCGACAGGCAAATGACGGGAATCGCATGTGATTACAGCACAATTGTTTTCCAGCAACATCTCAAGCAGGCCCTGAGTAATGGTTATCTGCCTGTTGTCAAGCACGACCACGCCAACATCTTCTATAGGCACCGTCCTGACGGTTTCCTCCGATTTGGAAGAATCCTCGGCCTGCCTGCCCGGCATCTTGATGACAATCTGACCGAGACGCAAGGACAAATATGCCGGATTCCCGAAATATAATGTGCGCTTAATCATTGCTATTCACCTACAAGGACAATTTCTCCGAGATGGTTTACACGGACTTTGACTACACCATGCAGTCCATTAGGATTCTGAATTCGCTTCCATGTAATGTCCCGCACGGATGCATCATTGTTATTTACTGTAGTTTCCAGATGGTGCCTGAACACATAATATTTCGTAGCCAACTTCTGCACCCTGAACAAATTCGGACTTATCAACGGATAATTCTTCGGATCCGTCAGGTCATACTCCGCAGGATCGAAACCAGTCTTCGGATTCGGGAATACGAAATACTCATTCTGCTTCATGCTGAACAAGAACGTCCACCCCTCATCCCGTTTGTAATCAGCATCTATCACAGGCAACCCGAGATTGACACGCGCAACCGCTTCATAGAACGACACTACCTGCTCCTGGAGCACACCGTCCGCATCCCTGTATATAGCCACATGATGATTGTTCCCGGTGCTTATGAAATCAGTCGGGATATTTTCCCCGTTTTCATTTTCAAGCAACCGTCCGGAATTATCGCGCTTATAATGCAACGGGGTCACATTGTTCTTCCCGGAAATCGTAACCCTTTTGATAGCGATTCCACCAACCCTGTCAAGCCAAATCGGATTCTCCTCAAGATTCGAGAACGCCTTCTTTGCATCCCCGCCGAACTCCTGAAGCCGTGCGAGAAGAATCTCCCGGACATGATTGTCAATAACCTTGTCGACCTTCAGGTCAGGGCTTACAGCCTCCCTCTTGGTAAAGACTTCCTGATAATTCATGGTCCTGACCTTTTCCGGAACAGATTCAGAATGCGCCGGGTCAAGATACAATGGGTTATTCTCCAGTTTGTTCTTTCCTCCGAAGGCTTTCTTCGGATCTCCTCCGAATTCATTCAACCTGGCAATCAACGCATTGCGACAGCGTCCGGAAACTACGGTCATTATCTTCTCATAATCGAATGAAGGGCCGACCTTCTCATCCTTGTACACCGGCTGCAATATTCGCCCGTACACTGTATCATTGTGCAACTGACCACGAGGAGTCAGCTGTACCTTTTTGTTCGTGCCACCACGCTTCTTGGTCACATTGACATTTCTTGTAGCCACTTTTCCCCTGGATTTGATTGAGATGAGAATCTCTTCCAACTTGGCTCTGGCTTCCTTGCGGAATTCATCGAGAGGAATCGGCGGAATGAATCTCAAATGCCCTTTCCCGTCCCTGTACATCTGGTTCAACTCAACTGACATGACAACCGAAGTCCTCTGGGAGAGCGGAATGTCAGCAATGCCGTATTCATCCAGATTGACATGGGCTTCATCATATATACTTTTCGGGATACGCGCATTAAGATTATTAAGATACTGGATATAGCTTCGCCTTGTAAACGCAATAGTGAGGGCATCCATGGCATGATGTCTATGGTCATTCCTCTTGGTCCAGTCCTTGATTTTAGGGATTTGTCTTCCGTCCGAATCATGCACATAATATGTCATACCGAGCCTGTCATATTTATCCCAGTTCAATTCCCGCATCACATCAACCAACTGCCAGTCTTCGCGAAGCCTGTCTGTGATGGAGCCTGTAGTAGGGACAACCGACGGGACCACCTCCTCCAGCATTTCCTTGGCTTTCTTGGAAATATATTGTGTGTCACGGAGATCCCGCTCGATAAAGCCTTGAGGAATATCCTGCTCCTTCATGAGGAGTTTGTTCCTCTTGGTTTTGGAAATGGAGCCGTTCTTGGACAATGATTCAATACGAGCCTCATACTCAGAAAGATATACATCGCCGTACTTCTCCCCTACATAATCATAGGCGGTCTTGTTGGACTTCTCAATGTTTATCTGCCTTGCCTCAAGGGTCTTGTTCGTAAATGAATCATCGAAGAGCTTGGCCTGCGGAATGATATGTTCTATGTCGAATTCCTTTGAGAACAGTTTTTCTCTCGGAACATAGGTATTGGAATATAATGTATGGAATCCATTATCCTTCAACTCCATATAGAGTCTGTACCTGATCAGGTCATTTCTGGAAGGGTTGGCTATTCCGAAATCCTCCCTGAGTATTTTCGTGTAGCCTTCATATTCGGCATTTGATTTCGCA
>CAMCIE010000204.1 GCA_945874815.1 uncultured Bacteroidales bacterium | reverse complement strand
CCTCACCTCACTGAATGCCATTCCGCGTCCCTTGAAGGCAGAATGGTATTCTCCTGCAAAAATCTGGTGTGAGAGCGCCCTGGTCTTGATTTCGATTTTCCTGACCTTCTTCAAAAGGTCGTTTGCCGACATCCTCTCTTCCATCTGCTATGGAACTTCAACTGCGTTGATTATCTCGGAAATGATCTGGTCGGAGGTCATATTCTCAGCCTCTGCCTCGTAGGTGAGCCCGATCCTGTGACGGAGCACCTCGTAGCAGACAGCCCTGACATCCTCAGGGATGACATATCCTCTTCTCCTGATGAAGGCATAAGCCTTGGAAGCCATTGCAAGTGAGATACTTGCACGTGGCGAAGCTCCGTATGAGATGAAGCCGGCAATCTTGTCAAGCTTGTAATCCACAGGAGTCCTGGTCGCATAGACCAAATCCACGATATAACGTTCGATTTTCTCATCCATGTACACGTCCTTGACTACCTGACGTGCCCTGATGATGTCTTCAGGCTTCAGGACGGCCTGTGCTTTTGGGAATTCTCCGGTATTGTTCATGCGGATGATGAGTCTTTCCTCCTCTTTCTTAGGATAAGTAACGACTACCTTGAGCATGAAACGGTCGAGCTGGGCCTCCGGAAGCGGATAGGTTCCCTCCTGCTCGATAGGGTTTTGCGTCGCCATTACAAGGAAAGGCTCCGGAAGTCTGAATGTTTCCTCTCCGATTGTAACCTGGCGCTCCTGCATTGCCTCGAGAAGGGCTGACTGGACTTTGGCTGGAGAACGGTTGATTTCATCAGCAAGGACAAAGTTTGCGAAGACCGGTCCTTTCTTGATCTGGAACTGTTCGGTCTTCTGGGAATAGATCATTGTACCGATGACATCGGCCGGAAGCAGGTCCGGAGTAAACTGGATACGATTGAATTTTGCATCCACAGCCTGAGACAATGTATTGATGGCCAATGTCTTTGCCAGACCAGGGACTCCTTCGAGAAGGATGTGTCCATCAGCAAGCAGGCCGATAAGAAGATTCTCCACAAGATGCTTCTGGCCGACAATGACCTTGTTCATCTCCATAGTCAGAATATCCACAAAAGAACTCTCCCTCTGGATCCTGTCATTCAATTCTTTGATGTTTATGCTGTCCATAAATATGTTTTTTGATATTTTTGCAAACAAATTACAAAATTAAAAATAATATTCCATTTATACACCACATGCCACGGTACTCAGTCAGACTATCTTACAACGGCAGCGCATTCTGCGGATGGCAGATTCAAAACAACGCCGTTTCCGTTCAGGAAGAACTCGAAAAAGCCCTCAGCACACTTTGCCGCGAACAAGTCCAGGTGAGTGGTGCCGGAAGGACTGATACCGGAGTGAACGCCATCAACTACATCGCCCATTTCGACCTTCTGAACACACCGTCCATGACAGCGGCGCAACTTTGCTACAAATTAAATGCCATCCTCCCAAAGGAAATTTGCATTCACGAAATAAAAGAAACTGCCCCGGATTTTCATGCAAGATTCGACGCAATTTCCAGGCAATACCACTATTTCATACATTTCAACAAGGATCCTTTCTGCAGCAGTTTTTCCTACCTCAGCCGCACGCCTCTGGACATCGAGGCGATGAACACAGGCGCCAGATTCCTGCTCGGCACCCATGATTTCAGCTGTTTCGAAAAAGTGGGAGGTGGCAATGCCACATCGATCTGCACCGTGATGGAGGCCTCGTGGAGAACCTACACGCCTGCTCATGTCGCCGTGACCGGATTCCCTTACCGGGAGGGAGACTATATTGTATTCACTATCAAGGCAAACCGTTTCCTCAGGAATATGGTCCGAGCCATCGTCGGGTCGCTTTTGGAGGTGGGGCGCGGCAAACGCAGTCCCAAGTGGATCGGAGAATTGATTTCGAAGGGAAACCGTTCAGATGCAGGCATGTCCGTACCGGGGAATGCCCTCTTTTTCAGCGGTGCCGCCTATGAAAACAAAAATTTGGATGAGTTGGGGTGATTTATTTTATAAATATTGAATTTTTACCTACTTTTGCATGTTTTTGATTTTAGAATTTGATATAGTTTAAAAATTACGATTATGCTTTTCAATCTACTTCAGGCGGCCGTCGATACTACGGCACTTGCTCAGGCCGCACCGGTTCAGCAGGAGATGAAACTCTCTCTCATTGACATGGCTGTCAAGGGTGGATGGCTGATGCTCGTGCTTCTGGTCCTTTCCATCATCGCCATCTATATTTTCGGAAACAAATGGTGGATGATCCGCAAGGCTGGAAAAATAGACAAGAACTTCATGAAAGACATTCATGACCTCATCCACGACGGAAAGATCATGTCGGCTACTGCCCTTTGCCAGAAATATGACTCACCTGTTGCAAGATTGGTGGAGAAAGGTATCGAAAGGATCGGAAGACCTCTGCAGGACATCCAGACCGCTGTCGAGAACATGGGCAACGTGGAAGTTGCAAGGCTTGAGAAAGGCCTTCCCATGCTGGCTACTATAGCCGGAGGTGCCCCTATGATCGGATTCCTCGGTACTGTCAGCGGTATGATTGAGGCATTCTTCAGGATGTCAACAGCCGGAAACAACATTGACATTACCCTTCTTTCCGGAGGTATATACGAGGCCATGGTCACAACTGTCGGAGGTCTGTTCGTGGGTATCATTGCATATTTCGGATACAACTTCCTTACCTCACAGATTTCCAACCTTGTGTTCAAGATGGAAAGCACCACAATCGAGTTCATCGACATGCTCCATGAGCCATCTACAAAATAACCTGACCAAAACAATCGGAAAATGGCAATCAAAAGAATAACAAAGGTAGAGCCCGCGTTTTCAATGTCCTCTATGACGGACATCGTCTTCCTGCTGCTCATCTTTTTCCTTGTGACTTCCACGCTCATCAATCCGAACGCCCTGAAGCTCCTTCTTCCAAAGAGCACGGGACAGGTTTCCGCAAAGGCTACGGTCAGCGTTTCAATCAAGCACTGGAGGGACACGGACACTTATTCATACCATATCAACGGCAATCAGACTCCAGTCCGTTTCGACATGATTGAGGACCAGCTCGTGGACCTTCTCCAGACAGAGGAAGACCCGACCTTCTCCATCTATGCGGATGAGAGTGTGCCGGTGGGTGAAGTGGTAAAAGTAATGAACATAGCCAAGAGGAATCATTACAAGGTCATCATGGCGACATCACCTGAATAATATGGCTAAAGAATACATACAGGAGAGACAGAAACAGGAAAACAGGTCAAGGACGGCAGGAGTCGCCCTGACTTTGTCTTTTCATGTGGTGGCTGTCGTATGTTTCTTCTGTGCCGGTTTCACATATCTTGATCCTCCACCACCGGATCAGGAACAGATTTTGATTGAATTCGACGACCCGCAGCCGGAGAAATACGAGCAGGTGTGGAACGGGACCAGGCCTCAGGCCGCGAAACCGGATCCGACCCAGCCTCTCAATCTGGTCCAGCAGGCTGAAGCTCAGCATCAGGGTACAAAGTCCAACGAGGCTCCGGAAGCGACTGTGGATGATTTCGGAGATGTGGACATAAAGGAGCCTCCTCGCGAGAAGGAGATTGACAGAAGGGCTCTTTTCCATGCTGCGGACAACAAGACACAGAAAGATACGGTGGCACCTCAGGTGGC
>CAMCIE010000203.1 GCA_945874815.1 uncultured Bacteroidales bacterium | reverse complement strand
AAATATTTTCCATAATTTATTAAGAAAATGAAAGCAAGTATTTATATTTGCAACAACTATTAAACTTGAATACCATATAATATGCACAAAAAACTATTCTTCCTTTTCGCTCTTTTATCCTTGATTATCTGCTCATGCAGCGAGAAGGAAAAAAGCCATTATAAAATAGGCATCTCGCAATGCAGCCAGGATGAATGGAGGGAGACTGCCAATCAGGAATTCATCCGAGAGGCCTCGATATACAAGGACATGGAAATCGAAATACGTTCTGTATCAGACGATTCCGAAGCACAGATCAAAGTCGTGGAATATTTCATTTCAGAAAAAGTTGACCTGCTTGTCATATCCCCGAATGAAGCCACGGCCCTCACCCCGGTAGTCGAAAAAGCATACAAAAGCGGAATACCTGTCATACTTTATGACAGGAAAATCAAGTCGGATTCATTCACATCCTATGTGGGAGCAGACAACAGACAGATAGGATGGCATATCGGAGACTATGTACTCAGCAAGCTCGTCCCGATGGGAAAGAGCAAATCATCAAGACAGACTAACATCATCATCGTAAGGGGAACAAAAGGTTCAACGGCAGACAACGAAAGATATGACGGGCTCATATCCGCTATGAAGAAACTGGACACCCAGAACAGAATCAATATTCTGGCGACAACTTACGGAAACTTCCAGAAAGACGATGCCTTCAGACAGATGAAATCAATCCTTGCCAATAATGTCGGGAAGGATATCGATGTCGTAATAGCCCTCAATGACAGAATGGCAAGCGGAGTATATGAGGCCTTTCTTGAAGAGAATTATTACGGAGAATTCCCGGCAATTATCGGTGTGGATGCCCTTGCAGGAAAGAACGGGGGCCTGGAAATGATTATGAGAGGAGAAATCATGGCATCATTCCTTTATCCTACCGGAGGTGAAACTGTCATAGATGTCGCCCGAAGGATTCTCACCGGAGTGGCAGTGAATAAATTCAATATTCTGAACACGGCGGCCATCGACATCACAAACGCCAGGATCATCAAGCTCCAGAATGAGCAGATATCATTGAGACAGAATCAGATAGACAGGCTGAACGAATCCTTGCAAAGCAACCATAGGAGCCTGATGATATATAAGAGGAATTTCATCCTTCTGCTTCTGGTGACAATAATCATAATCATTGCCGGCAGCCTGATTTTCGTCATGTACAGGGCGAACATCCGGCTCAACAAGCAGCTCAACGACCAGAACAAGCAAATCCGCAGGCAAGTTGATGAATTGGAATCACAGAAATCAAAGCTGATTGAACTGTCACAGCAACTTGAAGAAGCAACCAATGCAAAACTGGTATTCTTCACCAACATATCCCATGAATTCAAGACACCTCTTACTCTGATTCTCGGTCCTGTTCAGGAACTGCTCGAGGATGATGGTCTCAAGCCGGAAGTGAAGGATTCCCTGAAGGTCATCAACAGAAATGCTTCGCGCCTGTTTGCCCTCATAAATGAAATCCTTGAATTCCGTACCATCGAGAACGGGAAAATGCCGGTGACATATACGAATGCAAATCTGAGGACATTCATCTCAGGCCTGAATGACCTGGTGAACGACTATCTCCACCGAAAAAACGTGCACTTCAGTTTCATGAGCGACGAAGCCGACTACAATGTGGCAATAGACTCCAAGAAAATGGAGAAAATCTATTTCAACCTTATTTCCAATGCCATAAAGCACGTTGACAACGGAGGTACCATCACCACAACACTGAACAGAATTACAAATGAAAATACTGATAATCTGATACTTACAGTACATAACAGCGGATCATACATTCCTGAGGACAAACTAAAGGACATCTTCCTGCGCTTCTATAAAATAGGAGAAGGCAGCCACAACACAGGCATTGGTCTGGCACTGACATACCAGCTGGTCAACCTTCTTGAAGGAAGCATAGACGTGGAAAGCAGTGAAGAAAAAGGAACGACATTTAGCGTACGCATGCCCGTTCATCCAGCCATGCCAGATCAGGAGGAAACTCCTTCATATACCTTTACTATCAACCGTCTGTCAACAGAAATGTTCGACGGAAGGGACGATGAGGCGGACATAGAAGAAGCCACCGGCAGCGACAAAGAAAAAGTTCTTATCATAGAAGATAATCCGGATATGCTCAAATATGCCAGCGACATTCTGAGCAGTGACTACCATGTCATCACTTCGGACAATGGAACGAAAGGGCTTGAAAAGGCACAACGCTACAATCCGGACATCATAATATGCGACATCATGATGCCGGGAATCGACGGATTTGAAGTGTGCAGGAACATCAAGCAGAACGCCAGAACCTCGGCAATACCGGTAATCCTGCTCACGGCCAGCAGCCTTGACGAACATAAAGAAAAAGGATATGAATGCGGGGCTGACGCCTATATGCAGAAACCTTTCAGCGCAAAAGTGCTGAAGGTGAGAATCCGCAAGCTCATCGACAAGATGAAAAGCATCAGCCAGTCCATCGGCAATGAATGGCTCATCGGAGACAAACATGAAATCACAGATGAAGGAGCACAACTGCTGTCGAAAATCAAGACCTATGTCGAGGCCCATATCCAGGAAGAAATCAGCATCGACGAAATGGTTCAGGAACTTGGAGTATCCAAGTCCAATTTCTACAGAAAACTCAAAAATATCACAGACTGGTCACCGGTTGATATCATCAATCTGATACGATTGAGGCGCACTGTGAATCTTGTAATCCATCAGGGAATGAACCTTTCCCAGGCTTCAACGGAGTCTGGATTCAACTCTTTGTCATATTTTTCCCGAACATTTGTAAAATATTACCATATTTCTGCAAGAGACTGGATAAAACAGCAATTGGGAAAATAATGAAAATATTAGGAAATTCTGTCGGAGCTGGCTTATGTGCATTTGCATAATTTTGCCACAACACAGAACACAAAACTAATATTTTCAATGAAAACAAAACATCTGATTTCTTTACTTGCCGGTACGATTCTGGCCGCAAGTTGCAGTTCGGATGCTGTAATCGAAGACTTCGAGTCCGATGCTTCAGCAAGATGGGACATTGATGGAAATGCCTTTGTCACTTCAGACAAGATGGCATCTTCAGACTGTGCATTCAATGTTGAAGATATCAAAGGAATCGAAGGAAACGTCTGCTTATGCAGCATCTCTTCAAGCACAGTACAGGGTACCATGACCTCCAACCCTTTCACCATTGGAAAGAAATATATCAACCTCCTTATCGGAGGTACTTCCGGAGGATGGACACACTCCCCTGTCAGCGTAAACCTCATCATCGACGGAGAGAGAATCAACACTGTAAGCCCGGTTGGCAGCAGCAACACAGTTCTCGAGTGGATGTCATGGGACGTAGCACAATATCAGGGACAGGAGGCCTCGATTCAAGTGATCGTTGAGCCTGCCAGGACCGTTGGAACAAGAGCCCAGAAACAAGGATGGATTCTGCTGGACCAGATCACCATGAGTGACAAGAACTACAGCGACTACCTTCCTGAATACACTGCAAGTGTCAGGATTGACAAGGACTACATCCTCATACCTGCAAGCAACAAAGGCATGGGATCACGTCTGAGTGTCAACATCGGTCAGGAGAACATCCTTGGTACTCTTCAGAGAGTTAGCATTGCAACCGAT
>CAMCIE010000202.1 GCA_945874815.1 uncultured Bacteroidales bacterium | reverse complement strand
TTGCCTTGCCGGCCATTCTGACCGTTTATTTCGTTGCAATCCAGATTGGTGTCGCAGTCGGTGCCGAATGGGCATTAAACAACAAGACCTACCTCTATATGAATGGTTGGTTCCATTATGCCAAGATATATGCTGCTCTGGCGGGATGTATTGGATTCATGATGATTAAGTATGGCTGGGGTATCGGCAAACAGCACTGGTTCAAGCCATTTCCTTTTGTAATCGTGGCCATCAACATTCTGATTGCCGTGGCTTCTGATTTCGAAACAGCTGCAAAAGGTTGGTATTCATGGTTCCTTTCACCTGAACAGGTATGGCTCTACGGAGGATGGCACAATGTAATGAACGGCATTGCCGGACTGCTGAATATCTTCTGTATGACAGCATGGTGGAGTGTATATTCATCAAAGGACAAAACCGATATGCTTTGGCCTGACATGACATGGGTATATATCCTCGTATATGACGTATGGAATTTCGCATATACATACAACTGCCTGCCTACGCATTCATGGTTCTGCGGTATCGCACTTCTGCTTGCTCCGACAATCGCAGCAATTTTCTGGAACAAGGGAGGATGGATTCAGAACAGGGCAAATACCCTTGCAATCTGGTGCATGTTCGCTCAGGTATTCCCGCTCTTCCAGTGCACATTCCCGGACGGAACTGCCGCAACAAAATGGGCAACCCTTCCGACTCTTTATGCCGACGGCACTCTCAACGGAATCGTTGAAGGCGGCTGCGCAAATGCAAACCCAACAGCGATGACCATTGTCAGCGCCCTTGCACTGATAGTCAACGTCATAGCCCTCGGATACATCATCTACGTTTCACGCAAACGTCATATCAATCCTTACAAAGAGGACGTTTTCGTCAACCAGAAATACTACAAAGACGCAGTTGCACGTATGGCATAATAAACAAATCCCCGGTCAAAAGCCGGGGATTACTATTTGTTGCCGTCATGCCCGACTCGTTCGGGCATCTATGACTATCTTGGTCATGCTCTTGCAGGATGTTTGCGCACAAGCGCCCACATTGCCCATGCTGCAGTCAGGACCAATGACATCGGAAGTCCGACTGTCAGAAGCTCTTTCAGGAATATCTGTGTTCCTCCTGCCTGGGTAAAGGCTGAGAAGAACGGGAAGCTGAATATTATCTCTCCGTTGATGATGTGATCGACTATGAGCATTACTGTGCCGCCCCAGAGCATTTTCTCCAGTGCCGGGATTTCGTGTTTGAGAACAGCTGCCTCAGGGCTGTTGATTGATGATGAATTGTGTTTACGGTAGATGGTCGTGGCAATTGCCTGAGCCATCGGAACTAAAAAACAAGCCATATTATTTATTTTTAATTTACTTCTATTTCTTTGATTTCCACTTCATTGCCTTTCAGAAGCCAGGTGTGCTCGCTACCGCATTCAGGACAGATTTTCGCATGTTGCACAGTAGGGTAGTTGCATCCGCAGTCGTCACAATGGGTCACTGCATCGATGATATTAATGTCAAGCTTGCAACCTTTCATCATATCCTCTTTTTCGACTGCCCACTTCCAACAATCTTCAAGATAGTACGGAACTATGGTCGAAACTTCGCCGATGTTCATCACCACCTTGCTGATGTGTGAGCAGTCGTTTTCCCTGGCAACTTCCTTGACTTGCTTTATGATGTGGAACACTATTCCAAGTTCGTGCATGGATTATTTCTTGTTAACAAGGATTTTCATACCCCTTTTTATCACATAAGGAATGAGGGCTCCGACTTTGTCTTCAGCCTTGACCATATTGCTGCACTCAGGCATGGTCCTGTGGAGATGTATTGCATCGAAACCGCACTTGGTAGTACACAGACCGCAACCGATGCACCTGTTCGGATCCACGACTGAAGCTCCGCAGGCAAGGCAGCGCGAAGTCTCAATCTTCACCTGCTCTTCTGTCAGAGTCTTATGGTATTCCTCGAAAGGCTTTGCAGCAGAGGCAGTACCCTCGACCTGACGCGACGAATTGTCATAAGACTCAACAAGGATATTGTCCTTGTCTATTTCAATGAAATCACGCCTGTTGCGTCCGATGGTCATGTGGCCGTGCTGAACGAAGCGATGCAGGGACTCTGCCGCTTCCTTACCGGTTGCAATCGCGTCGATTGCGAACTTAGGTCCGGTGAGAAGGTCACCTCCGACAAAGATATCCTCCTGGGCAGTCTGAAGAGTAAGAGTGTCAGCCACAGGATAAACACCACGGTGGAATCCGACGTTGCTTCCATTGAAAATACCTCCGAGCTCGACAGTCTGGCCGATTGCGAAAATTACCATATCTGCCTCAAGCTCAATGGTCTGAGCTTCATCATATTTTGGCGAGAACTTATGGTCTGCGTCAAAGACGGAGAGACATTTCTTGAATGAAATTCCCTTTACGGCACCATTCTCTCCAAGCACAGCCTTAGGACCCCATCCCGGATTCAGGACAACGCCATCCTCGCGGGCTTCAGCCCTCTCCTGCAATGAAGCAGGCATAATATCCTCTGTTTCAAGCGATAGCAAAGTCACATCAGATGCTCCGCTTCTCTTTGCGACTCTTGCAGCATCGATGGCGACATTACCACCTCCCACAACAACCACCTTTCCGCTCACCTTCACATTGCCGGTATTGGCCTTATGGAGGAAATCAATGGCAGTCGAAACACATTCCAGATTCTCACCAGGAATGCCCGGAAGCCTTCCGCCCTGGCAACCGATTGCCACATAGAATGCCTTGTAGCCTTCTTCACGCAACTGGTCAAGAGTTATGTCCTTGCCGACTTCAACGCCTGTCCTGATCTCCACGCCGATTTCTTTCATAATGTCGATTTCAGCATCGATTACGTTCTTCTCCAGTTTGTAGGACGGAATGCCATAGCGAAGCATTCCGCCAGGCTGTTCATTCTTTTCAAAGACGGTAGGGTAGTAGCCCATGGTTGCAAGATAATAAGCGCAGCTCAATCCGGAAGGGCCTCCTCCGATGATGGCAATCTTCTCTTTCCATCTTCCGAGATTCGATGCCACCACAATCTCGGGAACGAAACGATGTTCTGCGTTAAGATCCTGGTCAGCAATGAATTTCTTCACGGCATCAATGGCAACAGGCTGGTCAATGGTACCTCTTGTGCAGGCATCCTCACAGCGACGGTTGCACACCCTTCCGCACACTGCCGGGAACGGATTCTCCCTTTTGATGAGCTCCAGCGCCTCACGGTATTTTCCTTCAGCGGCCTTCTTCAGATAGCCCTGGACGGCGATGTGAGCCGGGCAGGCAGTCTTGCAAGGAGATGTACCGGTAGGGTAGCAGTTGATACGGTTGCGGTCGCGATAGTCCTCGTTCCATTTCTCTTTGCCCCATTTCACAGCATCCGGGAGTTCCTGACGCGGATAGGTCTGAGGGCCTTGTTTGGTACAGAGCTTCTGACCGAGTTTCACGGCTCCTGCAGGGCAATATTCTACGCATCTTCCGCAGGCAACGCATTTCTCCGGCTCCACCTCTGCGACATAGGCACTTCTGGACATATTCGGCGTGTTGAAGAGCTGTGACGTACGCAAGGCGTTGCAAATCTTGACATTGCAGTTGCAGATTGCGAATATTTTGCCATCTCCGTCGATGTTTGTCACCTGATGGACATAACCGTTGTCCTCAGCCCTTTTGAGGATTTCCATC